>DATCQC010000032.1:0-11490 GCA_036569685.1 Candidatus Limnocylindria bacterium
CGCCTCGCGTCGTTCGCGCGGGTCGTGCGATTCGACAAGCGCGGGACCGGGCTCTCGGATCGGATGTCAGGGGTCTCGACGCAAGAGGTACGGATGGAGGACGCGCACGCCGTCATGGATGCGGTCGGGCTCGACCGCGCAGTCATCCTGGGCTGGTCGGAGGGCGGGCCGATGTCGATCTTGTTCGCCGCGACGTATCCCGAGCGCACCGTCGGACTGGTGCTCTACGGGACCCAGGCGCGGTTCCGCCGCACGGCCGGTTACCCATTCGGTAGTACCGAGGAGGAGGCCGAGGAAACGTACAAGAGGCTCGAGAGCGGATGGGGCCGCGAGGCGCAACTGTCCGGGGGCGACGAGCGCTACAAGGCCTGGCACCTCCGGTACGAGCAGGCGGCCGCGAGTCCTGCTGCCGCCGTCGCTCTCGCGCGGGCCAATGGCCAGATCGACGTCCGGGACATCTTGTCGTCGATCCACGTGCCGACCCTGGTCATGTGCCGGCGCGATGACCCGATCGGACCTGAGCCCGTCGCGCGCTACCTCGCCGATCGGATCACCGGCGCGAAGTTCGTGGTCCTCGGGGGAAACGAGCACCAGATGTGGATCGGCGACTCCGACGCGCTCGTGGACGAGATCGAGCAGTTCGTTACCGGTCACCTCTCGCCGATCGTGTCAGATCGGGTGCTGTCGACGATCCTCATCGCGGACATGAAAGGTTCGACGGAGCGCGTCGTGCGCGGAGGTGATGCGAGCTGGCGCGACGCGCTCGCCGAGTTCCAGGCACGCGCCCGCCGCGAGCTGGTTCGCCACGGCGGGCGCGAGATCGACATGGTCGGAGATCAATTCATGGCCGCGTTCGAAGGTCCCGTGCGGGCGATCCGCTGCGCCCAAGCGATCCAACGTGAGGCTGCCGGCATCGGCGTCCATCTCCGCGCGGGCATCCACACCGGCGAGGTCGAGCGAGCCGGCAACGCGCTCCGCGGCGTGGCTGTCGTCATAGCCGCTCGCATCTCGGCGAAAGCCGACGGGGACGAGATCCTCGTATCGGACACGGTGCGCGATCTCGTCGCGGGGGCGCAGCTCCGGTTTGCCGATCGGGGGATGCACGAGCTCAAGGGGTTTCCGGACGCACGCAGGCTCTACGCGGTCTCGTAGGCATTCGGCGGCGCCGCCGTGCCGAGGAAGCGTTCGGCGTGACCGAGCGGGCTGAACAGCCGGAAGTAGAGCGGGATGAGGAACGTCAGGACGCCGATGACCGCGTAGACGAGCTGCACGTCGTGCGTCCGCTCGACGGCGAATCCGCCGCCGATCGCGCCGATCGGGTTCGCCGACCACGCGAGCACCATCGCGATGGTGATGATCCGGCCGAGCATGTGGTTCGGGACGATCGCCTGCCGGAGGCTGCCGGTGTTGATGTTGAACATCGTGCCCGAGTCCCGAGCTCAATCCCCAGCACGCGACGGCGACGAGGAACGTGGGCGCGTAGGCGAGACCGATCGTGAGCAATCCCGAGACCATGAGCGCGCCGAGCGCGACGTTCCCGAAGCTCCATCGCTTGCGCAGCGGGCCCGCCGCGAGCGAGAACAGCACGACCCCGACCCCGCCGGCGGCGAACAGCAGCCCGATCTCCGAGTCCGTCGCGGCGTAGCGCTCTTTCGCGAGGAGGACGAGCTGCGCGAACGCGGTCACCGACACGAGGTTGACCAGGGCCATCATCGCGGAGATGTTCCGCAGGATCGGATGGCGGAGCACGTAGCGCAGGCCCTCGACGATGTCTTGGCGGATGGTCGTGCTCCGGGCCACGAGCGGCGCGTTGAACGGCCTGCGGATGAGCGACAGCGCGACCGCCGAGACCACGAACGTGGCGGCGTCGACGACAAGCAGCTGGTCCACCGGCAGCACGACGAGCAGCGCGCCCGCGACGAGCGGCCCGAGCACGCCGGCACCGGCGAACGTGGCCTGGATCCGTCCGTTGGCCGTGACGAGGTCGGCCTGATCGACGAGGCTCGGGATCGCGCCGAACGCCGCGGCCTCGAAGAAGATCCCGAGGGTGGACGTGATGAAGACCACCGCGAGGATCCACCCGACGCTCAGCACGCCGGCGATCGCGGCGACCGGCACCGATCCGACCGCGGCCATGCTCAGGATGTCGGTCACGATCATGAGCCGCCGCCGGTCGGTCCGGTCGGTCCACGCGCCGATGAGCAAGCCGAACAGGAGATGCGGGACCGTGAACAGCGCCGCGCTCGCCGCGAGGTAGAGCGCTGAGCCCGTCAGCTTGAACACGAGGAGCGGGATCGCGAACTGCGTGAACGACGATCCGAACGCGGAGATCGTCTCGCCGACCCAGAAGCGCCAGAAGTCGCGGATCACGGGGCCGATGCTACCGACGCAGATCGCCGATGTCGGCCCCGCCCAGGTGGAGTGTGCCGGAGGACACGGTCGCGAGCTCGAGCATGCCCCCGGACCCGAGATCGACCGTCTGGCTGATCCGCACGGTCGCCGGCCGGGCAGCCGGCTCGTAGATGATCAGCGTCGACGGAGGGTCGATCGTCAGGTCGTACGTCGTCGTCGCAGCGGCGTTGCTGTACCGCACCACGCGGTCCGGTAGGTAATAGCTCACGACGAGGATCTCGGCGGCCGCGAGCACGATGCTTCCGCGGGGCGCTTGCTCACGGATCCACGCGGTCTTGGCGTCGGTCATCCGGTCGTGCGCGACGAGCGATGCCCGGGAGAACACCGGATGGTCGCCGGCCAGAAACAGCGTTGCCCCAAGGGCCGCGTTCGCGAGCACGGCCACGGCGACGAGTCGTTCCCTCGCGGATGAGCGAGCCAACAGCCAGGCGAGGAGCACGTAGATCCCCGGGACGAGGGAGAGGACGTAACCCCACTCGCCGATGTGAACGAACAAATAGAAGAGGAGGGCCGGGACCAGCCAGAGAGCGAAGAACCCGGCCTCACCGTCGTCCGGCAGCCGCTGACCACGGAGCGACGCGAGCGCTCGAGACAGCCCCACCACGAGAAGCGCGAGGAGGAGGAGGAGCCCGCCCCAGAAGAGCGAGTCGCCGATGAGCACGGCGTTCAGCGCGATCGAGCGCTCGGTGCCCGCGCTGATCGCGCTGGCGCCAATGAGCTGGCCGACGGACCGCGTCACATAGGCGATGAGCCCGTCCGAGAGCAACGCCGTGGGCGCGAGCCACGCCGCGCAGCCCGCGAGGAACGCCGCCGCGGCACGGAGACGCACTCCGCCGGTGGCCGGCCACAACATCCACAGCCACAGCGGGAGGAGGAAGAGCAGCTCGTCCTGGCGGAAGCCGCCGAGCGCGCCGAACGCGAATGACACGAGGAGAGTGCGGCGTGCCCCGGCGCCGCGCGCGTCGCGGAACACGAGTGCGAGCACGGTGCTGAGCGGCGCCAGGAGGATGTAAGGCATCGCGACCTCGCCGTGCACCCACACGAGCGGAGCCGCCGCGAACGCGATCGCGAGCGCGCCGGACACCAACCGTCCCGCGAAGCGCCGGCAGAGGAGATAACACGCGGCCGTTGCAGCGCCGCTCGCGATCACGCTGACCGCGACGAGCGCGTGATCACCGTCGAGGCCGAACAGCTTCGCCAGCGCCGCGGTGCCGACGTAGAAGATGTAGCCCGGCGGGTGCGGACGCATCTGGGCGAGCACGTCGTCGACATGGAACCCCCGCTCGAGGGCCCGGGCGTAGAGAACCGAATCCCACTCCCAGAGCCGCTGGGTCACGAACGGGATCCGCGACAGCGCCGTCACGATCGCGAGCAGGAGGGCGACGATCGGGTCGCGCAATTCGGCGATCTGCCACCGCGCGCTCACCAGCCCGGAGTGTATTGGGGCCGTGGTGGTCGTTTTGCGGACAGATGCGGTGTTTTCCGGTAGACTGACGACAGAAATAGAGATCTAAGAGATCTAGGAAAGGACAACGGGTGCCGCTCGCAGAAGCCGCTCCAGAGAAGAGTGAGGTCATCAAGGCGAACCGCCAGCACGAGACGGACACCGGGTCACCGGAAGTCCAGATCGCGCTCCTCACCGAGCGGATTCAAGCATCTGACCGAGCATCTCCGCACTGCCGCGCACGACAATCACAGTCGGCGTGGATTGCTCATGATGGTCGGCCAGCGCAGGCGGCTGCTCGCATACCTTCACCGCAAGAGCCCCGAGCGCTATCAGGAGATCATCGGACGACTCGGACTCCGTCGGTAAGGACCCCCGCGGCACCCAAGGACAGCACATTGGCAGTCACCCGTTCACAAGCGACGATCAACGACAAGCCCCTGACCTTCGAGACCGGCAAGTACGCACGACAGGCCGGCGGCGCGGTCACCGTGCGTTACGGCGACACCCTCGTCTTCGCCGCGGGCACCGTCGCAAAGACGACCCGTCCCGGCATCGACTTCTTCCCGCTCACCGTGGACTTCGAGGAGCGCCTCTACGCCGCGGGCAAGATCCCCGGATCGTTCCCGCGCCGTGAGGGGCGTCCGTCTGAGGAGGGCATCCTCACCGCCCGGCTCACCGACCGGCCGATCCGCCCGCTCTGGCCGAAGGGCTTCAAGAACGACGTCCAGGTCATCGTGTCCGCGTGGTCGAGCGACCAGGAGAACGACTACGACGTGCTCGCGGTGAACGCGGCGTCTGCCGCGCTCCACATCTCGAACGCTCCGTTCGAGGGTCCGCTCGGCTGCGTCCGCGTCGGCACGGTCGACGGCAAGCTGACCCTGAACCCGACGATCGAGCAGATGCTCACGAGCGAGCTCGACCTCGTGGTCGCCGGCACGAAGGACTCGATCATGATGGTCGAGGCCGGCGCGCAGCAGATCTCCGAGGACAAGCTCATCGAGGCCCTCGGTCTCGCTCAGCAGGGCATCGCCAAGCTGTGCGAGGCCCAGGAGGAGCTCCGCCGCGCGGCGGGCAAGCCGAAGCTCGTGTGGGCGCCCCCGGCCCGCGACGAGGCCCGGCTCGCCCCGATCCGCGAGTTCTTCGCCCAGCGTCTTCGCGCCAAGCTCCGCAACGCCGACAAGGCCGAGCGCGAGGCCGGCCTGGACGCCGTGAAGGACGAGGCGCAGAAGCAGTTCGTCACGCCGGACGGCAAGACCACTCCCGAAGAGGTCACCGCCGAGTGGGACGCGGTCCTGGAGCACGAGTTCCGCACCGCCGTCGTGGAAGAGAAGCTCCGGCCGGACGGCCGCGGCACGAAAGACATCCGCGAGCTCGAGATCGAGGTCGGCGTGCTGCCGCGCGCCCACGGCTCGGCGGTCTTCCGCCGCGGCCAGACCCAGGTGCTGTCGGTCGTGACGCTCGGCCCGTCGGGCGACGAGCAGATCATCGACACGCTCTCGCCGGTCGATACGAAGCGCTTCATGCATCACTACAACTTCCCGCCGTATTCCGTCGGCGAGGTGCGGATGATGCGCGGCGCCGGACGGCGCGAGATCGGCCACGGTGCGCTCGTCGAGCGCGCGATCCTCGCGGTCATCCCGACCAAGGAGGAGTTCCCGTACACGATCCGCATCGTGAGCGAGACGCTCGAATCCAATGGCTCGTCGTCGATGGCCTCCACATGCGGCTCGACGCTCGCCCTGATGGATTGCGGTGTGCCGATCAAGACGATGATCGGTGGCATCGCGATGGGTCTCGTGCTCGAGAACGGCAAGCACACCGTCCTCACCGACATTCAGGGGCTCGAGGACCACTACGGCGACATGGACTTCAAGGTCTGCGGCTCGGACCAGGGCATCACCTCGCTCCAGATGGACATCAAGGTCAAGGGCATCACGCTCGAGATCATGCGCGAGGCGCTCGCGCAGGCCCGCGACGCGCGGCTCTTCATCCTCGGCGAGATGCGGCAGGTCATCGACCGGCCGCGGGCCGAGCTCAACAAGTTCGCACCGCGCATCGACACCGTGAAGATCAACCCCGACAAGATCCGCGACATCATCGGGCCCGGTGGCAAGATGATCCGCGCCATCCAGTCGGAATCCGGCACGAACATCGAGGTCGAGGACGACGGCACCATCCGCATCACCGGCGCGAAGCCCGAGGGCCGCGAGAAGGCCCGCGCGATGATCGAAGGGCTCACCAAGGAGCCGGAGGTCGGCGAGGTCTATGAAGGCAAGATCACCCGGATCATGTCGATCGGCGCCTTCGTCGAGTACCTCCCGGGGAAAGAGGGCCTCGTCCGCGTGTCCGAGATCTCGAACGAGCGCGTGAACAACATCGAGGACGCCGTGAAGATCGGTGACCACGTGAAGGTCAAGGTCGCCGAGGTGGACCGGCAGGGCCGGGTGAACCTCTCGATCCGCGCCGTCAACGAGGATCCGGCCGAGTTCGACCGCCGCTCGCGCGAGCAGCGCGCGCGGTTCGCCGAGCGCGGCCCGGGCGATGGCGACCGCGGTGGCTTCCGCCCCGGCGGCGGGGGCGGGTTCCGCCGGAGCGGGCCGCCGAGGTAGCGCGTTCTTTCCCTGATCCTTCCCTCGTACAACGAGGCTCGCCGGCTACCGGCGAGCCTCGCTCGCTGCGCCGAATACCTCCGTGCGCGCGGCCTCGCGGCGGAGATCATCGTCGCTGACGACGGATCGACGGACGACACCGCGACCGCGTACGCGGCGGCGGTCGACGAGCTCCCCGGCGCGCAGCTGCGGTATCGCCGGCTCGAGCTGGCCCACTGTGGGAAGGGCAGCGCCGTCCGCGCGGGTGTCGCTGTCGCGTCCGGCGATCCGATCGTCTTCCTCGACGCGGACCTGACGATCCCGGTCGAGACCATCGACGCGTTCCTGCGAGCATTGCAGGATGGCGCCGATGTTGTCGTGGCTTCCCGCTACGTGCCCGGCTCCGTCGTCGACCGACCATGGTGGCGCATCGTGATGGGCTGGGTGTACCGGACCGCGGTCCACGCGATCGTCCCGATCGATGTGAACGACACCCAGTGCGGCGGGAAGATGTACACAGCCGAGGCCGCAAAGGACCTGTTCGGCCGCTCGACGCTCGACGGCTTCGCCTTCGACGCTGAGGTGTTGTTCATCGCGCGCCGGCGCGGCTACCGGGTGGTCGAGACGCCGGTGCAGATCCACCAACGCGCCCACACGAGCGTGTCATTCCTCCGCGACACACCCGTCATGCTCCGTGATCTCGTAATCATCCGCTGGAATGGTCTACGCGGCAGGTACGCATGAACGGGGTCATCGTCGGCGCCGATGACCTCGGCCTTTCGCCCGGGGTCACGCAGGGGATCCTCGACGCGCATCGCGACGGCGTGGTCCGCTCAACCTCGTTACTCGTGACGTTCCCGGGCGGGGAGGAGGCCGCCGCCCTCGCGCGGGCTGCGCGTGGCCTCGAAGTCGGGCTCCACATCGACCTCGTCGGCGGCGAACCCGTGAGCGATCCGGCGCGGGTGCGGTCACTCGTCGGCGCGGACGGCCGCTTCCACCGCCTCCCGCAGTTCACCGCGCGGCTCCTGAGCGGTCGGATCCGGCTCGCGGAGCTGGCCACTGAGGTGCGTGCCCAGGCTGCGCGCGCCCGGGAGTGGGGCATCGAGCCGCTGGCGTGGGACTCCCATCGCCATACCCATCTCATACCCCAGGCAAGCCGTGTGATCGCCGTCGTCGCGCGGCAGGAAGGGGTGCGCTACCTGCGCCGTGCCCGGCCGCCCCGCGTGGCCGCGACGGCGAAGGCGCAGCTCCTCGGGGCGGCCTCGATCGTCTCGGGGTTGTTCCTGCGCGGCGTGCCCGGCAACGATTGGCTCGTCGACCTGACGGCGCTCCCGACGCGGCCTGACCCGGTCGCGATCGCGCTGTACGCGGCGTATCCCGGCCTGGGCGAGATCGTCGCCCACCCCGGACGTCCTGATGAAGCGCTGCGGGCGACCGGTGATACGGTCATCCTCCGCCGCTTCGACGACCTCGTGATCCTGACCGATCCGCTCCTGCGGAGCGCGCTAGGGGACACGATCCGCTGGCGGGTCGAATAGTGCCGGGGGCGAAGACGACCGCGGCGCTGGAGCGCGCGGTCCACCGGTACCGCGCCGCGCCGCTGATCGCCCGCACGTTGGTGCACGGGCGGGCGTTCCTCTCCGACTTCGCATTCGTCGATCAATATGTGCCACGGCACGGATTCATCGTCGACCTCGGTTGCGGCCATGGCCTCTTCGCGAATCTGCTCGCCGAGGCGTCGCCCACCCGCCGGATCCTCGGCATCGATCATGACGAGCGGAAGATCGCGGTGGCTCGCGCGACCATCCAGGGTCGTGAGTCCGTGCGGTTCGAGCTGGGCGACATGATCCACGAAGGCCCACCGAAGTGCGACGCTGTCACGATCATCGACGTCTTGTACCTGTTGCCGCCGTCCGACCAGGAGGCCGTTCTGCGCAAGGTCGCCGGCGCGCTCGTGGAGAACGCGCCGCTCGTGGTGAAGGCCCAGGAGCGCACGGCGAGCCCTCGGTACGCCCTCACCTACGCGCAGGAGCTGGTCACGACCGCGCTCGGCGTGACCCGAGGCGGCGCGCGGCGCTTCTATTTCCAGGGTCGCGCCGAGGCGATGGCGATGTTCGAGCGGGCGGGATTCCTCGTAGACGTCATCGAGATGCCCGGCCGGCCCTACACGGACGTCGTCTATCTCGCCCGGAAAGCTCCGGCGACCCGATAATCAACTCCGTGGACGACCCGCTGGTCAGGCTGGCTGATGAGATCCGAGCCTGCACGGCCTGCCCGCTCCACCGGAGCGCCAAACAGGCCGTGCCGGGCGAGGGCAGCGCCGAGTCTGGGATCGTCTTCCTCGGTGAGGCCCCGGGCTACAACGAGGACGTCCAGGGCCGGCCGTTCGTCGGCGCCGCGGGCCAGCTGCTCGATCAGCTGCTGGCCGGCATCGGCCTCGACCGCGGCAAGGTCTTCATCACGAACGTCGTGCGTCACCGCCCGCCCGAGAACCGCGACCCGCTCCCCGAGGAGGTCGCCGCGTGCCACGTGTGGTTCGAGCGGCACCTCGCGGCGCTCAAGCCGAAGGTCGTCGTGACCCTGGGCCGGCACGCCATGTACAAGTTCTTTCCCGGCGAATCCATCTCGCGTGTCCACGGACACGCACGAAAGAAGGACGGCATCACGATCTTCCCGGTCTTCCACCCCGCGGCCGCGCTGCACCAGCCATCGCTGCGCTCCGATCTCGAGAAGGACTTCCAGGCGCTCGCGAAGTTCCTCGAGAGCACCCCACGTCCCGCCGTACCGGCACCCGAGCCGGCCACGCCCGCCACCAAACCGGCCGAGCAGATGACGCTCCTTGGCTAGCACCGTGCGGGTCATCCCGCTGGGTGGGGTCGGCGAGATCGGGAAGAACATGATGGCCATCGAGCAGGACAACGACATCGTCGTCGTCGACGCCGGGCTCATGTTCCCCGACGAGCAGATGCTCGGTATCGACATCGTCATCCCAGACATCCGCTACCTGCGCGAGCGCAAGGACAAGGTGCGGGGCATCCTCATCACGCACGCCCACGAGGACCACATCGGCGCGCTCCCGTACGTGCTGCGTGACTTCCCGAACGTGCCGATCCACGGGACGAAGCTCTCATTGGGACTCATCAAGACCAAGCTCCGCGAACACAAGCTCGCCGAGCGAACGGTCTTCCGCGAGATCGAACCGGGGACGCCGTTCAGCATCGGGGCATTTCGGTGCGACTCGTACTACGTCTGCCACAGCATCCCCGACGCGGTCGGCGTCACGATCGACACCGCCCAGGGCACGATCGTGCACTCGGGCGACTGGAAGTTCGACCACACGCCCGTCGACGGCCGCCAGACCGACTTCGCGCGCCTCGCGGCGATCGCCGCGAAGGGCGTGCTCCTGCTCCTGTCGGACTCGACGCGCGCGGAGGTCCCCGGCTACACGCCGTCGGAGCGGCACGTCGGCGAGATCTTCGACGGCATCATGTCGCGGGCCCAGGGCCGCGTGATCACGACGACGTTCGCGTCCAACATCTCGCGGATCAAGCAGATCGTCGACATCGCGCACGCCTGGGGACGCCGCACGGCGATCATCGGCCGCTCGATGGAGAACTACACGAAGACCGCGCGCGAGCTCGGATACCTCGAGTACCCCGAAGGCGCGATCGTCCACCCGGCGGAGATCGGCAAGTTCCCCGACAACGAGCTCTGCATCATCACCACCGGCAGCCAGGGCGAGCCGACGAGCGCCCTCTCTCGCATGGCCCTCGGCGAACACCGCCATGTCGCGGTGAAGGAGGGCGACACCGTCGTCATGTCCTCGAACCCGATCCCGGGCAACGAGGAGCTCGTGAGCCGCACGGTGGACAACCTGTTCAAGCTCGGCGCGGACGTCGTGTACGACGCCGGGTCCCGGCCTCACGTCTCCGGCCACGCGAGCCAGGAGGAGCTCAAGCTGCTCCTCAACATCCTGCAGCCCAAGCACTTCGTGCCGATCCACGGCGAGTACCGGATGCTCGTCCGGCACGCGCGGATGGCCATCGATGTCGGCGTCGACGCGGACAAGTCGTTCATCATCACGAACGGCGACGTCCTCGAGCTCAGCGATCGCGGCGCGAAGGTGGGAGAGCACGTCTCCTCCGGCCAGGTGTACGTCGACGGACTCGGCGTGGGCGACGTCAGCCAGTCGGTCATGCGCGACCGCGTGTCCATCGGCAACGAGGGGGTGTTCCTCGTGGTCGTGACGATCGACCAGCAGACCGGCGCGGTGGTGGCGGGGCCTGACATCACGACGAGAGGCTTCGTGCCGGAGCACGACGCGAGCGACCTCTTGGAGGAGGCGAAGCAGCGGGTCCTCGACGGGCTCGCGCAGGCCCAGACCGGTCCGCACTTCGCGGAGGCCTCCGCCCTGAAGGACGCGATCCACCAGAGCCTCAGCTCGTTCCTCTACGACCGCACCAAGCGCCGGCCGATGGTGCTGCCGGTGATCATGCAGGTCTGATGGCGAGGAAGACGACCTCGCGCAAGGCGAGCAGCCGCCGCGAGGCGACGCCGGGCGCGCGCATGCGCGCGGAGGTCCGCGACCACATCATCGGCGTCGCGCTCGGGCTGTTCGGGCTCCTCTCGGTCGTCGCGCTGCTCTCGAGCGGCGGCTCGGTGCTCGAGTGGTGGCGGTCGGTCATGACGGGGCTCCTCGGCTGGGGGGCGATCCTCATCCCGCTCGGGTTCTTCATCGCCGCCGCGATCGTGTGGCGCCGCGCGCTCGCGCGGCAGCTGCTGCTCCCGGGCGTGGGGATGCTGCTCGTGATCGTCGCGCTGCTCGCGATCGCCGACGTCGGCGGCGGCGCCGGTGGGTCGCTCGGGCACGCTGTCGGTACCGCGTCGGCTCGGACCCTCGGCAGCGTTGGCGCGATCATCGCGCTC
Organism: Candidatus Limnocylindria bacterium; assembly: GCA_036569685.1. Lineage (GTDB taxonomy): Bacteria > Chloroflexota > Limnocylindria > P2-11E > P2-11E > UBA4735. The sequence goes on from DATCQC010000032.1 coordinate 11,374, forward strand.
CTCGCCGTGCTGGCGATCGGCGTGGTCATCGCCGCGAACCGCACGCTCCAGGAGCTCGCCCGGCCCGCGCTCGACCGGCGGCCGCAGTTCGCGTTCCGGCCCGGCGCGGCCCTACCC
>DATCQC010000033.1:0-2147 GCA_036569685.1 Candidatus Limnocylindria bacterium
CCGTTGGCACGAGTGTTCGGGCGCGCTCGATCTGGACCGGCGAGAGGTCAACGCCAGTGACCTGGCAGCGCGGGGAGAGTCAAAGCAGAGCACGATGTCCCCCAACGTCTCGCCGCCAGTTGATGAGCGCGAGACGAGGACCTGGCCTCGCCCATCCCCCCAAAGAGGTGCGTCGGCTTGATGGCAGTGATTTGCGTGGTCCACTCCCAGCGAGCGGCGATACATTAAGTTCGGCCGAGCGTCTGGCCGCGTTGGCCTGTCAGGTAAGCGCGCGCACGCGCTGATTGATCGAGCTTCGCCGCTGACGCAGAACGGGCGCGCTCGAAGAGCGGCGCGACCGGTTAGATGGGAGACCGCCGCGGCTGGACGTTGAGCGCGCGCCGTGGCCCGACGCTTGCTCGAGCAAATTCACGGGCGGATTCGGAGATTCACTGACCTGACGCGGGTGAATGAGAGGACTTCCTCCAGGCCGTGTTCAAGACCGACTCCGGAATCGCGCCAACCGCCGAAGGGGATCGCGGGGAAGCGCGTCTCGACATCGTTGATCCAGACATAGCCGGCCTCAAGCTGCTCGGCTGTCCGGAACGCACGATCGATGTCCTGAGTCCAGATCGCCGCGGTGAGCCCGTAGTTCCCCGCATTCGCGAGCTGGACCGCCTCGTCCTCGGAGCGCCAGGTCATCGCGGCTAGCACCGGACCGAACAGCTCATCATCGGCGAGCGCCGACCCCGGAGCGACGCGGTCGACCACCGTCGGTTCCAAATACGCGCCACGGCTGAGCTCGGGATCGGCCGGAATGCGTCCGCCGCCCCGCAGGCGAGCACCTGATGCGACGGCGCTCGAGACAGCGTGAAGGCAGCGATCGCGCGCGGCAGTCGTGATCATCGCACCCATCTCGGTCTTCGGGTCCGCAGGTGGGCCGACGCGGATCTTGGCGGCGCGCTCGGTGACCCGGGCCAGGACGTCGTCAGCGATCGACTCGTGGATCACGAGTCGGCTCGTCGAGCCGCAGCTCTGGCCTTGGACCCGCGTGAAGTTCATCCCGCGGACGATGGCGTCAGCGACCTCGTTCCGCTCCACATCCGGGAAGACGACGATCGGGTTCTTGCCGCCGAGCTCGAACGACAGCGTCTTCATCCGACCGCTCGCGGCCGCCTCGGCCTGGATCCTCAGAGCCGTTGCGGTGCTTCCGGTGAACGAGATCCGCAGGACACGGGGGTGCGCGATGATCGCCGCGCCAGTGGCCGGCCCACCAACGACGACGGAGACGACGCCGTCCGGGAGCAGGCCGGCGGTGAGCTCCGCGATCGCGAGAGTCGCGAGGGGGGCGAGCTCGGACGGCTTCAGGACCACGCAGTTCCCGGCGACGAGTGCCGATGCCAGTCGCGCGCAGGCATACATCGCCGGGTGATTGAAGGTGATGAGGCGACCTACGACGCCCCACGGTTCCCGCTGCGTGTAATGGAGTCCGGGGAGCGGGAACGTCGTGCCCGTGACCTGGAGCGCGAGACCCGCGGTATCGCCCATGCCACGAACGCCCTTCGTGAGATCCTGACGCATGGCGGCGAGGGGGTTGCCGGTATCGAGTGAATCGAGACGAGCGATGGCGTCGGCGTTCGCTTCGATCCGCCGCGCCAGCTCGGCGACGAGCGCCGCGCGGTCGCGAGCGGGCATCCGTCGCCAGGCGGGGAAGGCCGCCTCGCCAGCGACGACCGCGCGGTCCACCCCGGCGGGGCCTACGTCGGCGATGCGTGCGATGAGCCGCGAGGTTGCCGGATCCAGGACGGCCAGCGATGCGTGATCCGCCGCTTCGAATCGCCCTCCGATGAACGCGCCGAACTCCGGGACGTCGCCCGCACCCGCCAGTACCTGATCGGCGATCACGCCGCAGCTTCGCCCGGCGATGATGCCGCGACTTGCTCCGCCACGGTTTCGCAGCCGAGCATGATCATGCGCGTATCGCCTGTTTGCCGAAGCCATCCGTGAGCGCGAGCTTCCCGTCGTCGAGGATCGCCTCGCCCCGCAGGAACGTGTAGACCGGCACCCCTTGCACCGAACGGCCGGCGTACGGCGTCCAGCCGCACTTGCTCAGGACGTCCTCGTCGGTGATCGTCTTCCGCCGCGCCGGGTCGACGAGCACGATGTCG
>DATCQC010000034.1:0-3964 GCA_036569685.1 Candidatus Limnocylindria bacterium
GAGCCGGTCCCGCGCCGAGGCGCGCTCGCCGACGAGCAGCTCGTACACCGACGCCGCGCTCTCGCGGAGCCGCTCGGCGGATCGCGCGATCGCGAGCGCCGCGGCGAGGGTGGCGTCCTCGTCCGCTTCGATGCGCGCCCCGTCGATCTCGGTGACCTCGTGCTCGAGGAGGGCGAGCCGGCGCGCACGCTCGCGCGGGTCACCACCGAGCGACGCGCGCTCGGCCTGGATGTCGTGCAAAGCGCGGTATGCGGAGAGCACCGCCGCTCGCGATCGCCCATGCCCGCCGTACGCGTCGAGCAGATCGCGCTGCACGGCGGGGCGCGCGAGGCGGAGCTGCTCGCCCTGACCGTGGATCGCGACGAGATCGCCCCCGGTCTCGGCGAGCTTCGCCAGCGGGACGGTCTCGCCGTTCACGCGCGCGGGCGCGCGCCCGGCTTGGATCTCGCGCGCGAGGACGAGCTCGTCATCGCCGACGCCGGCGAAGACCGCCTCGACCTTCGCGCGCTCGGCGCCCTCGCGGACCATGCCCGCGGCAACGCGCCCGCCCGTCGCGGCGAGGAGCGCGTCAACGAGCATCGATTTGCCGGCGCCGGTCTCGCCGGTGAGGACGGTGAGCCCGGGACCGAGCTCGAGACGCAGCTCCGAGACCAGAGCGAGGTCCTTCACCGAGAGCTCCGCGATGTGCGGCCGGCTCATGCGATGAAAGACCTCGCCCGCGTCAGATAAGTGCTGGGGACGGCGCTACTTACTTGCCTTTCGGCTTCGCCATGGTCGCGTCCTTCGCCTGCTTGGCGATCCGGAACTTGAGGACGCGCTTCGCCGGGATCTTGATCTCCGCGCCGGTCGCCGGGTTGCGGCCGAGACGGGCCTTGCGGTCGACGATCACGAGCTTTCCGAGGCCCGGGATCGTGAAGCCGTTCTTCGCTTCCTTGTACGCGAGGTTGTTCAGCTCGTCCAGGAATTCAGCGGTCTGCTTCTTGGAAAGACCCGTCTTTTCCGCGAGCGTCGCCATCGTCTGCGACTTCGTCATCGAGGCCACCCTGCCGTTCCTCCACATAAAGCCCATTCGGGCGTATTTCCGCTGCATTGTGCATGTGCGCGGGGCACTATGTCTTTCGTGTCGCTGACAGTCGTGGATAACCCGTCTGACCGGCCCGACTTCATCAAGGAGACGATCCGCTTGGTGACCGCGGGCGCGGCGGACGGACGTCGCTCCCTCCTCCATTTGGTCGAGGAGACGACGGACGCCGACCTTCTCGCCGGGACGCCAGACGACTGGGGGCTCGGGCAGATCGCGGTCCACCTCCTGATCGTCGAGCGGGGTGTATCGCTGATCGCGCTCCGCCTGGCCAGGGGGGAGGAGGCGGGCAACACGGGCCAGCCCCGGCCGGCTCCGGGCGGGGTGAGCCGCGACGGCATCCGCTCGCTAGCTGAGAAGGCCGGCGCCGTAGCCGAGCGCCTCCAGGCCGAGTTCCCGACCGAGCCCGACAGCGCCCGGACCGCCGCCCATCCGTTCTACGGTCCGATGAACTGCTTTGGTTGGCTGCTCACTGTCCCGAACCACTATGGCGCGCACCTTTCCGCGTACCGGGAGGGCCGCCCCTCGGCGCTCTAGCCGCTAGATTTCTCACCGATCGAGCAGGAGGGACCGCAGATGTCGACCGAGGCGACGCAAAGCTCAGCACTCGACACGCTCGGCAGCGAAACGCGGACCTTCCCGCCGACAGGCGACTTCGTCCGGCAGGCGAACGCGAGCGATCCGGCGATCTACGACCGGGCCAACACGGACTTCGAAGGCTTCTGGGCCGAGCAGGCGCGCGCCCTGTCGTGGCGCCGGCCGTTCTCGAAGGTCCTCGAGTGGGAGCCGCCCTACGCGAAGTGGTTCGCCGATGGCCAGCTGAACGTCTCGGAGAACTGCCTCGACCGCCACGTGAAGGCCGGCAAGGGCGCGAAGGTGGCGTACCACTGGGAGGGCGAGCCGGGCGACACGCGCACGCTCACGTACCAGGACCTCCTCGATGAGACCCAGCGCTGCGCGAACGCGCTCAAGGAGCTGGGCGTCCGGAAGGGCGACCGGGTCGCGATCTACATGCCGATGATCCCCGAGCTGCCGGTCGCGATGCTCGCGTGCGCCCGGATCGGCGCGCCGTTCACGGTCGTGTTCGGCGGCTTCTCCGCCGAAGCGCTCGCCGGCCGGATCAGCGATTCGGAGGCGAAGGTCGTCATCACCGCCGACGGCGGCTACCGGAAGGGCAACGTCGTGCCGCTCAAGAAGAACGCCGACGACGCGATCGCCCAGACCACGACGGTCGAGAAGGTCTTGGTCGTGCGTCGCACCCAGCAGCAGGTGACCTGGATCGCCGGCCGCGACGTCTGGTGGCACGACATCGTCGCGAAGCAGAAGGCGGACTGCCCGGCGGAGCCGGTCGACGCCGAGCACATGCTGTATCTCCTCTACACCTCCGGAACCACCGCGAAGCCGAAGGGCATCGTCCACACGACCGCCGGGTACCTGGTCGGCGTCGCCACGACCACGAAGCTGATCTTCGACATCAAGGACGACGACGTGTACTGGTGCGCCGCCGACATCGGCTGGGTCACCGGTCACAGCTACATCGTGTTCGGACCGCTTGCCAACGGCGCGACCGGCGTCATGTACGAGGGCACGCCCGACTTCCCAGACAAGGATCGCTGGTGGTCGATCATCGAGAAGTACAAGATCTCGATCCTGTACTGCGCACCGACCGCGATCCGGACGTTCATGAAGTGGGGTCCCGAGTACGTGCAAAAGCACGACCTCGGATCGCTGCGACTGCTCGGATCGGTCGGCGAGCCGATCAACCCCGCGGCCTGGCTCTGGTACCAGGAGCACATCGGCGGCGGGCGCTGTCCGATCGTCGACACCTGGTGGATGACCGAGACCGGGATGATCCTCATCTCGCCGCTCCCTGGGATCACGACGACCAAGCCCGGCAGCGCGACCTTCCCGTTCCCGGGCGTGCAGGCTGACGTCGTCGACGAGGAAGGCCGGAGCGTGCCGCTCGGGCAGGCCGGCTACCTCGTGATCACGCGGCCGTGGCCCGCGATGCTCCGCGGGATCTACAAGGACGACAAGCGCTACCGGGAGACGTACTGGAGCAAATACCCCGGCCGCTACTTCGCCGGCGACGGCGCGAAGCGCGACAGCGACGGCTACTTCTGGCTCATGGGCCGCGTCGATGACGTGATGAAGATCTCGGGCCACCGCATTTCGACCACCGAGGTCGAGTCCGCGCTCGTCTCGCACCCGAAGGTCGCTGAGGCCGCGGTCATCGGCCGCGAGGATCCGGTGACCACGCAGGCGATCTTCGCGTTCGTCACGCTGCGTGGCGGGAACGACTCGAGCGAAGCCCTGTCCACGGAGCTGCGCGAGCACGTCGTGTCGAAGATCGGCTCGATCGCGCGGCCGAAGACGATCATGTTCACGCCCGAGCTGCCAAAGACCCGGTCCGGCAAGATCATGCGGCGGCTGCTGCGCGACATCGCCAACGGCCAGCCGCTCGGCGACACGACGACGCTTGCGGACGCGTCCGTCGTCGAGACCATCCGGCTCTCGACCGGCAAGGAGGACTGACCGCCCGCGTTCCGCCACGCGGGAGAGGATCGTTCGGCTGCTCCTTGACTCCGCCCCGAACTAGGCCCTAAATACCGCCATTCGGGGCGCATGCGCGCTGCCGGGAGGTGGTGGACGGAGCGGGGCTCAACGGGGCTCTTGAATGGGGCTCGCCGGGGCCGGCAAAGCCGGGCCCGGCGCACGGACTTTGATTAGGACATCGCGAAGGAGGGGACCTTGGCAACCATGGCGGCCCCGCGGGCCGGAGGGTGGCGGACGACGTATGGACTTCCATTCGTCATCGGCGCCTCGTCCGCGGGCACGATCATCGAGTGGTACGACTTCTATCTGTACGCGACGCTCACGCCG
>DATCQC010000035.1:0-3251 GCA_036569685.1 Candidatus Limnocylindria bacterium
CGGTACGAGCGGCCGCTCGTGACCTCGATGATCCGGCCGGCGACGATGAGGGCGACGTTGTTGTACGAGAAGACCCCGACTGGCGCCAGCTGCTCGAGGCCGGCCATCGCAGCAACGCCTTTCGCGATCGCGTCATCGCCGCGGCCCGTCGGTGCAAGGTACTCGCCGAACCATCCCGCGGTGTGGGTGAACAGGTCGCGCACGGTCACCGTCGCGCTCACCGTCCGATCGGCGACGTGGAACTCGGGCAGGTAGCGCCGGACCGGCGCGTCGAGGTCGAGCCGGCCGTCGGCCGCGAGACGAGCGGCCACGGTCGCGGTCATCGTCTTGGTGATCGAGGCGATCTCGAACACCGTGTCGGGATCGACCGGGAGCGGATGGTCCACGTTCGTCACGCCGAAGCCCCAGGCGCGGGGCCCGTCCGCATCGACCACGCCCACGGCGACGCCGGGCACCACGTGCGTCGCCATCTTCTCCTCGACCTGCCCGGCGAGCGCCTGCGGTTCCGGTCCGCTCACCAGCTGCCGCCTCCCCCGCCGCCGCCTCCGCCGCCGGAGAACCCGCCACCCGAGAAGCCGCTGCCGCCGTGGCCCGCGGGCGTGGACACGACCGTCGAGGCGAGCGTGCTCGAGAACGAGCCGAAGCTGTTGGAGAACGCGAGCGCGTTGAACGAGCCCGGGCCGACGTAGAAGCTCGACACGGCTTTCGCCGTATCCAGCCCCGAGAATGCGCGCATCCACTTATCGACGCTCGCGAACATCACGGCGTACGGCAGGTACGCGGTGAATAGGCCTTCCTTCTCGGCGAACGCGGCGCGGTCGGTCTCGGCGGTATCCATGTAGCGCTTGAAGTTGAGCGTCTGCGCGAGCAGCGCGGCGCCGGCCGCGGTCCGCGCCGGCATGGCGCGATTCATGAGCAGGAGCGCGACGCCGACGGGCACGATCGCCACGCCGACCAGGCCCCACCCGAGCAGCTGCCCGAGGAGGAACACCAGGCCGATCCCGACCGCCGCCGTCGCGCAGCCGAGGCCCGCGTACATCGTGCGCACGCGCGACGGATCCGCGACGAACCAGCCGCGTGCGGTCGCGTCCTTGTAGAGCAGGTCCTCGGCGCTCTGGAGCGTCGGCTGGAATTTCCCCTTGAGCGACGACAGCAGCACGCTGTCGCCGTCCTTGAACAGCCCGTCGAACAGCCGCTTCTCGTACGGCAGGAGGTCGTCGCCGGGTTTGGCCTTGTCGAGCGTCCAATCGGTGTGCCCGAACAGGCCTTGCTTCGCATGCTCGGTGATCGTGAGATGGCCGCGCACGGCGAGATCGACGATCGTCGCCACCAGGTCGCGCGGATCCGCGCTCTCGTCGACCAGCACGCCGAGCTGCGCGGGCCGCAGCTTCGCGGGCGGCTCGTACTCGGCGATGATCGCCCCTCGCGGCGCGCCGCGGTCCCGGCCGCGCGTCCACCAGAGGCGCCACACCGCGAACAGGCCGGCGATCAGCACGACGACCGCGACGACGGATCCGACCGATGAAGAGAAGTAGTCAACGAAGCCGCGCGGTCGGCTGGTGAGGATCGGGCCCGGGACGGCCACGGCCCCGGGCTTCAACGCCGTCACGACGGTGAGCTGCTCGCCCGGTGCCAGGGGCCGGGTGGCCCGGAAGTCCGCGCGGTCCGTGGTGCTGGACGGCGTGCAGCTGTCGGTCGAGCCCGTCGGGCCCTGGAAGCACGTCACCTTCTGGATCGCTCCCGCGGGCGCCGTGACCGAGGCCGTCGCGACCTTCGTCGGGACGCCCCACCCCTCGCCGTTCACGTTCCAGTACAGCTCGTCGTGGTCCGCGAACGCGTTGAGCGCGCCCGCGACCGTGTAGCGGATCCGGTACGTCTGCTTGCCGCTGACCGTGCGCCCCGGGTCGCCGATCTTGATCTCGGTCACCTCCGCGGCGGTCACCTGATAGGTGACCGCGCGGCCCGAAGCGTCCGTGACCGACTGGACCGCAAGGCGGTAGAGGCGGTCGTGGGTGTCGTCGTACTGGTAGCGCGTCGGGATGTCGCGGAAGATGCCGTGCTTCTGCAGCCCGCCGAAATCGACGTCGATCGATTCGAGGATCGCGAGCGATCCGTCCGGCCGGACCGTGATGTCGGAGCGGAACTGATCGATCGTCCAGCCGGTGTCCGCGGCGCGCGCGGGCGCGGCCATGGCGACGAGCATGCCGATGACCGCGATGAGGCGGAAGAGGCCCTTCACTCGACGCCGATGCTACTGTTGCGACGACGCGCGGTTCGCGCGATGACAGATGGAGGTGCGTTCGATGACCGAGCTTGCCGCGACCAGCCTGCTCGATGCCCGCACCTCCGGACGCGCCGCCGCCTGACCTTCGTCCTTCGGCGTCGTGACCGGACGGTCCACGACGACTTTGAAGGAGGCGCGATGCATCCCCGCCTTGCCGACCTCGGATGGGATCCCGCATGGGAGGCCGTCCGCTCGACCTTCGCACGCGACGATCTCGCACCTGCGCGTGTCGCGACGCAGCACCGCGGCGGCTACCTGCTGTTCACCGAGACCGGCGAGCTGCCCGCGGTCGTGTCTGGCCGCTTCCGCCATGAGACCGGGGCGCCCGCCGACTCTCCGGTCATGGGCGACTGGGTGCTGGAGCACGACGGCGTGATCCACGCGCTGCTGCCCCGCCGCACCGCGTTCTCGCGGAAGACGAATCTCGGGTTGACCCTTGAGCAGGTCGCGGCCGCGAACATCGACGTCGTTTTCGTCGTCGCGTCGCTCGACACCGAGCCGAATCTGCGCCGGATCGAGCGCTATGTCACCGTGGCGTACGAGAGCGGCGCCGTGCCGGTGCTCCTCCTGAGCAAGGCCGATCTGTGCGCCGACCTCGAAGCGACGCTCGCCGCGGTCGTCGAGGTCGTGCCGGGCACCCCGGTGCACGTGGTGAGCGCGCGGACCGGCGCGGGCCTCGAGGTCCTGGAGACGTACTGCCGTCCGGGGCGGACGGCCGTCTTCCTCGGCCCGTCGGGGGTCGGGAAGACGACGCTCCTGAACGTCCTCACCGGCACCGAGCGCGCGACCGCCGAGGTCCGCGACGACGGGCGCGGGCGCCACACGACGACCCAGCGCGAGCTCGTGGTCGTGGAGGGCCGCGGCGTCGTGACCGGACGGTCCACGACGACTTTGAAGGAGGCGCGATGCATCCCCGCCTTGCCGACCTCGGATGGGATCCCGCATGGGAGGCCGTCCGCTCGACCTT
>DATCQC010000036.1:0-7082 GCA_036569685.1 Candidatus Limnocylindria bacterium
GAGCCACGGGTTCTTGGGCAGCGCGGACCCGTGGAGGTAGCAGCCGATGAGCTTGCCCTGGACCGCGCCCTCGGTCTTGTCCTGACCGTTGTTGCCGTGCCCGGCGATGACGCGCCCGAGCGGCTCCGCTTCCGCGCCGAGGTACGTGTACCCCGAATGGTTCTCGAAGCCGATGAGCGTCTGGCCGTCTTCGGTCACGGCGAGCAGGTTGCCGACGAAGCGCACCTTGCCCGCGCGCGTGGTCACGTCCATCACACCGAGCCCGGGGATCGCCGGTCCGACCTCGGGAACGTACTCGTGTCCGAGGAGCTGGTAGCCGCCGCACACGGAGAAGATCGCCGCGCCGCCCGCGACGGCGTGCTTCAGCGCCTCGCCGTTCGCGCCGGCGAGGTCGGCGCCCACGATGTCCTGCCCCTGGTCCTGGCCGCCGCCGAAGAAGTAGACGTCCGCCCAGTCGGGATCCCACGTCTCGCCGGTCGTGAACGCGCGGGTCTCGACGTCGATCCCCCGCCACCGCGCGCGCTGCGTGAGGGCCAGCACGTTGCCGCGGTCGCCGTAGATGGACATGAGATCGGGATAGAGGTGGCCGATCCGGAGATCCGTCATTTGGGCAGCTTCGCGATCTCCACCTGCCAAAGGGTCGTGGACCAGGCTGGGCGGAAGCCGAGCTCGGTGTTGATCCGGATCATCGCCTCGTTCACCTTCGCGTTGCCGGTGCGGATGAAGCGGGTCCGTGGCCGCTCGCGCACGAGCCGCTCGAGCATCGCCGCCTTCAACCACAGCCCGAGCGCGTGGCCGCGGTGCGTCGGCGTCACGGCGGTGCCCTGCTGCTGCACGATCTCCGGGACCTGCGGCGTCAGGTTGATCTCGGTGAAGCCGACGCCATCGCCGGTCGCATCGTGGATCGCGATCACGGTCCAGACGTCCATCCCCATCGCCGTGAAGAAGGCGTATCGCTCGCGGGTCTTGCGCACGTCCCAATTCTCTGCCTCGAGCGCGATCTCCCCCTTTGGCATGTCGTTGATCGCCTCGTACGACTGCGCAACCTGCGCGATGGTGGCGTCGTCCGCGTTCGCCCAGTCGACCATGACGATCCGATAGCCCGCGGCCTTGGCGCGCGACTCCTCGATCCAGCGGGCGATCTCACTCGGCTTCACCTTCCGCATGTCGAGCTGGTTCTCGTGCATCTCGAGCCCGGCGTTCGCGCCCATTTCCGCCGCGAACGCGGCGCCCGAGGGAACGCGATTGCTCGTCTGGCCCGCGAGCAGCGTCCGGCCCTCGGCCGCGGAACGGTCTGCGGCCCGGCGCAGCAGGGTGCGTCCGATCGCCCGACGACGCGCCTCCGGACGAACGAGCACCCCGCAGAAGCCGAGCTGCAGGTTCTCGCGATCGGAGAGCTGGAGATACGCGCCACCGACGAGTGCCCCGTCGTCGCGAGCGGCCCAGAAGAACAGCCGACCGTCCGGCGGTGAAGCCGTGATCTGCCGCGCGTACACCTCGTCTGGCTTGATCGGATCTTCCGGGACGCGCTCCTGGTCGAGCCGGCGCAGCAGACCAACCGTCTCCTTCAGGTCGGCCGGCGCGAGCTTCGCGAGCGGGAGCTCCTCGATGGTGATCGACATCAGTCTTCCCAGAACTGTCCCACGAAACCGAGCCCCGCAAGCGCTGAGCGGAGCGAAAGCATCGCGGTATACGTTGCGATGACCACGAGCTCCTCGCCGAGAGGCGTCGCGTCGATCGCCCAGCGGAGAGCGGGAAGCCAGTCGTCGACGACGGTCACTCGGTCGCGGGGCACTCCGGCGTACTTGAGCCGCAGCGCGAGATCGCGGGCCCGAAGTCCGGTGACCGTCGCGTGCGTGATGCGCGGCGCGAGTGCCTCGAAGTCGGCATCCCAGATCCACGACACGTCGCGCGAATCCGCGTCGCGGTCGTTCAGCGCGCCGAGGATCCGCGGGTGCCGATCGGTCTCGAGCAACGCGCCGATGGCGGCGTTGAATCCCGCCGGGTTCTTCACCAGGATGAGCCGCAGGCGGCGCCCTTCGGCCTCGACGATCTCGAGCCGCCCGAACGCGGGCTTGAACGCGGCGAGCGCACGCGTCGCGGTCGGCAGCCCGATGTCGAGCGCCCGTCCCGCCGCGATCGCGGCGAGCGCGTTGTACGCGTTGTACAGGCCGGGGAGCGGAACGACGACGTCGTCCATGGCGGACGCCCCCGGACCGCCCAGACGCAGCCGGCTCTCGTTCGCACCGAGCCGTACGGCGAGGGCGCTCACGTCGCGCGGCGGGCGCTGGAAATCGCAGTGGTCGCAGTGCCACTCGCCGACGTGGGCGAGGATGACTCGCGCGTACACGAGCGGGTGCCGGCACTTCGGGCAGCGCGTCGCATCGCTGATCGCCTGGGGGACCGTCCCGCCCACCGATGGATCGTCGACACCGAACGCGAGCAGCGGCCCCCGATGCCCGACCCCGAGGTACGCGACGATGGGATCGTCGGCGTTGAGGACGAGTGTCGTCTGATCAAGCGGACGGATCGCCTCGCCGATCCGCCGCGCCAGGGCGTCGATCTCGAAATAGCGATCGAGCTGGTCGCGGAAGAGATTCGTGATCACGAGCACGCGCGGCGCGAGCCGGAGGAGCACGCGCGGCACCGACGCCTCATCGACCTCGAAGACCCCCACGTTGCTCCGGACCTCGCCACCCCATGTCGAATCGGCGACCAGCGCCGCCGCGATCCCGCGATCGAGGTTCGAGCCGGAGCGGTTGTGCACCGGCTCCCAGCCCGCGGTCCGAACGATGTCGGACAGCATTCGCGTCGTGGTCGTCTTCCCGTTCGTGCCGGACACGCAGACCACGCCGTGCGTGAGCGTCGCGGTCAGGCCCTTGATCGCGTCTGGGTCGAGGCCGAGGACGACCAGGCCCGGAAGCGCCGTGGCACCGCGGCCGAGCAGCTGAAGCGCGGCTCGGGTCGCCTTGCCCGCGGCGATGGCGGTCAGCAGGAGGGCATCGCGTTCGGTCACGCGATGAACGTTATGCGCCGGCCGGCTGGACCTCGCGGAGCAGCAGCTCGAGCTCGTCGACAGCGCGACCGAGCCGAAGGGCGAGCGCCTTCGCGATGTCGCCGTTCGCGCTCGCGCTCTGCAGCGTGCCCTCGGCCTCGAGCCGGGCAAGGAGCGCGACCGCGCGGCGGAGCCGGGCGATCGTGAGCGATGCGGGCAGCGTCCGCCGGAGCTGCGACACGCGCTCCTCGAGCTTCTCGAAGCGGCGCCGAAGCTCGTCCTCGAGGTCCTCGTTGGCCAGCCCTTCGAGCCGGCGCACCTCGGCCTGGACCGCCGAGAGGTCCCGTGCGACGACCTGAGCGGCCTTCTCGAGCGAGTAGCCCTTCTCGAGGGCCTGGCGGATCCGGATGACCTTTTCCATGGCGAAAACGTCGTAGTCGTGATCGTCGTTCGTCGACGGCTTCACGAGGCCTTTCTTCGTCCAATAGATGAGCTGCCGCGGGGTCACATTGCAGACCCGCGCGGCCTCGGCGGCCGAAAGCCGCAGCCGCTGGATGACCTCACCGTCGTTCGCGATGAGCACCTGGGCAAGGATGTCCTGCGCGTCGCCGTCCGCCACGTCCGCTCCCCTTCCGTGCCCCGCGGCCTCGCGGTCGCAGGAGGCGACGAGTGTGCGGGCGGCTACTGACCGTGTCAATAACTGGGACAGGTGGCTGATACCGGACCACGACGTGCCGGCTCGGTTAGCTCGCGGCCTTCTTTCGCACGGGCTTCGGCCGCGCGAGCGCCTGGCGGTAGGCGACCTTCACGCTCACGTGGTAGCTCGTGATGCCGCGGGCGCCCAGGTCGGCCCACTGCCGGGTGATCTCGACGGCGATCGGCTCGACCTCTTCGCGGGCGCTCTTCACGGCGGCTTTCAGCGCGGCCTCCCAGCCGGCCTTCGCCACGCCCGTCGTCTCGTGGATCCGCACGACGAGCAGCGGATCGGTTGCGCGCTTAGCGGCCCTTTGGCGGGTAGCCCTCAAGGCCGTACTCCTTGATCTTGGCGTAGAGGAGGCGGCGGTAGATGCCGAGCATCTCGGCGGCCTTCGAGCGGTTGCCGTTGGCGTCGCGCAGCGCCTTCATGATCAGGTCCTTCTCGAACTGGGCCACCGACTTCTTGAAGAATGAGCTGTCGCCCTTGGCGTCAGCCTCGCCTTCGCCCTCTTCGCCCTCAGCGGCGTCGTGGTCACCGAACGGCAGCTCGCGGCTGGTGATGATCTGGCCCCGTGACAGGACGACCGCGCGCTCGATGACGTTCTCGAGCTCGCGCACGTTGCCCGGCCAGTTGTATTCCATGAGCCTGCGGATGGCCTCTTCGCTGATCGCCGCAGGTTGAGCGGTCGCGCTGTAGCGATGCTTGGCGAGGAAGTGCTCGACGAGGGACGGGATGTCCTCCTTGCGATCGCGGAGCGGCGGCATATGGATGTTGATGACGTTGAGCCGGTAGTACAGGTCGTCACGGAACTTCGACTGCTCGACCTGCTTCTGGAGATCCTTGTTCGTCGCGACGACGATCCGGATGTCGACCTTGATCGGCAGGTTCGAGCCGATGCGCTCGATCTTCCGCTCCTGCAGCACGCGAAGCAGCTTGGTCTGCGTCGGGACGGTCATCTCCCCGATCTCGTCGAGGAAGATCGTGCCCTTGTCGGCCATCTCGAAGCGGCCGCGGCGCTGGGTCATCGCGCCGGTGAAGGACCCCTTCTCGTGACCGAACAGCTCGGCTTCGAGCAGCGTCTCGGGGAGCGCGGCGCACGAGACCTTCACCAGGGGCCCGGACCGGCGGTTCGAGTTGAAGTGGAGCGCCTCGGCCACCAGCTCCTTGCCGGTGCCGCTCTCGCCGGTGATGAGGACCGTCGCATCGGCCTTCGCGACCTTGCCGATGGTCTTGTAGACCTCCTGCATCGCGGGTGAGTTGCCGACGATGCGCTCCGTCTGGACAAGCGAGCTGATCTCGTCCCGGAGGACCTCGACCTCCTGGGTGAGGTCCTGGTAGTCGAGGACCCTCTTCACGCTGTGCGAGATCTTGTCGAGCTCGAACGGCTTGGTGATGTAGTCGAACGCGCCGAGCTCCATCGCGCGGATCGCCGCGTTGGAGCTGCCGAACGCCGTCATGATGAGGACGGCGGTCTTTGGATTGGTCGATTTGAGGCGCGCGAGCGCTTCGATGCCGTCCAGCTCCGGCATCCGGACGTCCATGATCACCAGGTCCGGGCTCAATTCCTTGACCTTGTCGACGACCTCGATGCCCGTGGACGCCTCGTGCACCGCGAACCCCTCGTCGGCGAGGAGCTGCTTCAGCAGCGATCGGATGGACGCGTCGTCGTCTGCGACGAGGATGGTCTTTTGTGCCACTGTTTCTGTACGGTTCCTTCTCAGGAGCTGCGGGAAAGACGCCTTTCGGTCCTTCCCGGCTCCCCGGCGTTGCCGTTGTTGTCCCGCACAGCGTACAAGTTGTCAAGTTGAGGGGTCGCGGAGGCCTGCCGGGGTCCGGAACTGACCGGCTTTCGGTCAGGCGACCTCGCTGACCGCCGGGACGAAGCGCGCCGCGAAGAGCGCCGTCGCGAGCGTGACCGCGCCGGCGATGGCGATGAGCACGCCAGCGTCGACTCGATCGGCGAGCGCCCCGCTGATCACGATGACCGGCAGCCACGACAGGTTGAGCAGCGCGATCCGTGCCCCGAAGACGCGGGCGCGAAGGTCGGGCGGCGTGACCTCCTGGGACAACGTGATGTTCGGCACCACGAAGATGACGTTGGCCACACCCATCAGGAAGAAGATGACCATCGCCGGCAGGAGACTGGGCGCGAGACCCAACAGGATGAGCAGCACCCCGTAGCCCGCGAAGCCCGCAACGAGCAGCTGCCCCTTGCGGAACTGGGTCATGTACTCGGGAAGGGTCAGGCCCGCTCCGACCGCACCGGCGGCGAGAGCCGCTTCAGCGACGCCGAAGAGCGCCGCGCCGAACTCGGCATCACCATTCGCGAAGCGCCGGACAAGGTAGACGGGCGTGAGGCCGTTGACGACCGGGAGGGCCAGCTGAGCCGCGAGCGAAAAGTACGTATTCGCCCGCAGGACCGGCTCGTGCAGCAGGAACCGCATGCCCTCGACCGCGTCCGCGTAAAGATGCGACGGCCGGAACGGCTCCGTCTCCCGCGGCCGCATGCGCAGCGCAGCGAGCAGGACAGCTGAGATCGCGAACGTGGCCGCGTCGACGTAGAAGGCGGCGGCACCGACGGTCGCGACGAGGAAGCCCGCAGCGAGCGCGCCGAGGATCTCGACGGTCCGATCGGTCGACGCGACGGTCGAGTTGGCCCCCGCGAGCCCCTCGGGCGGGACCAGCTGCGGGATGATCGCGATCCGGGCCGGATTGAAGACCGCGCCGAAGGTCGCGGCCAGGAACACGCATGCGTATGCGGCGATGAGTGGGGCACCCAAGTCCAACAGGACGGGAACCGCACCGATCAGCGCGACTCGCGCGACGTCGCTCAGGAACATGGCGCGGCGATGTCCGAGAGCGTCACCGATGGCTCCCGCGAAGAAGCCGAAGACAGCGGTGGGGACCGTCGCGATCACCACGGCCAGTGCGGTGAACAGCGCCGACCGGGTCCGTTCGTACGTCACGGTCGCGAGGGCGATCAGTGTGATCGGGTCGCCGAACCGGCTGATCGCCTGGGCGAGCCAGAAAAGCCCGAAGTCGGAGCTGCGGTTCACCGACGAATGAGTAGCACGAATGGAACGAGGAAACCGCCGAGCGCGATGCACACGTCGCCGACGCTGTAGACCGCATGCACGATCGACACGGGAATGACGTCCGCCAACGGGGAGAGCAGCGTCGCGCCCGTGACGGTCACGTGCAGCGCATCGGTGGGCATCGAAGCGGCTGCCGCTGCGACGGCCGCGGCATCGACCGGCATGCCGTGGTTCAGCAGGACCACGGCGAGGTTGAGCGCGCCGCCGAAAGCGACGAGCGCCGCTCCGGTCAGCGTGACGTTTGCAGACGCGCTCACGGCGGTCGTCGCAAGGGCAAAGACGTAGAGCGGGAAGG
>DATCQC010000037.1:0-3364 GCA_036569685.1 Candidatus Limnocylindria bacterium
TCGGAGAGGCCGATCGTCACGCGAGAGAGGAACCTGCGGCGATCCATCAGGCGCCCCGGATCGTGTCGACGACCCACCCGGCGAGCGCGAACGCGCCGAGCAGCACGCCGCCCGCGAGGACGACCCAATGGGTGATGACGCCGGCGCAGGCGATCGAGACGCCGAGCGCGAGCGCCACCGGCCAGATGGACGGTCGCGCGGCGTGGCCCCCGGTCATCCGAGCAGCGTCCCGACGTAGACGACGGAGAACACGACGACCCACACGGCGTCGACGAAATGCCAGTACATCGCGATGCCCTCCCACGCCGTCTGCCCCACCCGGCGCGGCCGCGCCGAGGACGCCGCGAGCAGCGTCGCGAGGAGGACGAGACCGACCAGCACGTGCACGGCGTGCAGTCCGGTGAGCGTGAAGAACGCCGTCCCGAATATCTCGGACCCCGGCCGCAGGCCGGCGCCGAGCAGCCGGGCGTACTCGAGGCCCTGGCCCACGAGGAAGGCGGCGCCCAGGAGCGCCGTCAGGCCGAGCCAGCGGCGCGAGCGCCGTGCCGTGGCGAGGCCCATCGTGCCGCTCGAGGCGAACAGCAGGACGCTGAACAGCGCGGTCCGGCCGATGTCGAGCTGGGCCTTCGCGGTCGCGAGGCCCTGCTCGCGGAACACGACGAACGCGATGACCACGCTCAGGAAGAACAGCGACTCGGACCCGATGAACAGCGCGATGCCGACCAGGTTCCGGTCGCGGGTGAACGGGATCGCGTTCGCCTGGACGCTCATTCGGGATCCATCCGGTCCGGATGCTTGCGATCCCAGAGCGGGCGCTTGCCCCGCACCCGCGGGACGGCGTCGAAGTTGTACGCCGGCGGTGGCGACGGCGTGGTCCATTCCAGCGTGAACGCGTCCCACGGATCATCGCCTGCGCGCTCGCCGGAGCGGAGGCTTCGCCACACGTTCGCCGTGAGGGCGATCGTGCCCACCGCGATGACGAACGAGCCGATCGTCGACGCGAGGTTCGGCCAGTCCCACCCGAGGCCCGGTGGATACGTCCAGACCCGTCGTGGCATGCCCTCGATGCCGAGCACGTGCATCGGAAGGAACGCGAGGGTGAGGCCGACGAACGTGAGCCAGAAGTGGACGAGACCGAGGCCGTGGCCGAGCAGCCGGCCGGTCACCTTCGGGAACCAGTAATAGAGGCCCGCGAAGACGGCCATCATCGTGCCGCCGAACAGCACGTAATGGAGGTGCCCCACCACGTAGTACGAGTCGGTCGTGTAGAGGTCGAGCGGAACGACCGCGAGCGACACGCCGGTGAGGCCGCCGATGACGAAGGTCGCGATGAAGCCGATCGAGAAGACCATGGGCATCGCGAGCCGGATCCGTCCGCGCCACATGGTCGCGAGCCAGTTGAAGATCTTCACGCCGGTCGGGACGGCGATGAGCATGCTCGTCCCCGAGAAGAACGCGTTCTCGGCGTCGCCGAGGCCGACGGCGAACATGTGATGCGCCCAGACCCCGAACGACAGGAAGCCGATCGCGATGCCCGACGCCGCGACGAACCGGTAGCCGAACAGCGGCTTGCCGCTGAACACCGGGATGATCTCGGAGATCATCCCGAACGCGGGCAGGACGACGATGTACACCTCGGGGTGGCCGAACGACCAGAACAGGTGTTGCCACAGCGTCGCATTGCCGCCGCCGGCCGGATCGAAGAACCGTCCGCCGAGCTGCCGGTCGACGAGGAGCATCACGAGCGCCGACGTGAGGATCGGATACGCGCCGATGATCAGAACGCTCGTGATGAGGACCATCCACGTGAACATCGGCGCCCGGCCCATGACCATCCCCGGGCACCGCATGAGCAGGATCGTGACGGCGAGGTTGATCGCGCCGATGATCGTCCCCGCGCCCGAGACCGCGAGCCCGAAGATGTACCAGTCCATGCCGCTGCCCACCGCGTGGGCGGGCTCGGTCAGCGGCGCGTACGCGAACCACCCGGCGTCCGGCGCGCCGCCGGCGACGAAGCTCAGGTACAGCAGGACGCCGCCGAACAGCGTGAGCCAGAACGACAGCGCGTTGAGGCGCGGGAACGCGACGTCATCGGCGCCGATCTGCAGGGGCACGACGTAGTTCGCGAAGCCGACGAGCAACGGGATCGCGACGAGGAAGATCATCGTGATCCCGTGCATCGTGAAGATCTGGTCGTACGTGCTCGGATCGAGGACGTGCTCGCCCGGCGTCGCGAGCTGCACGCGGAGCAGCAGCGCCTCGAGCCCGCCGATGGCCAGGAACGCGATGCCCAGGAGCACGTAGAGGATGCCGATGTCCTTGTGATCCACCGTCCGGAGGACGCCCGCGGTCGCGAAGGCCCCGGGCCGGCGCACGAGCGCGGTCGCGGTCACTTCAGGCTCTCCAGATACGCGACGACCGCGTCGAGATCGGACGCCGAGAGCGGCACCTTCGGCATGAGCGCGCCGGGCTTGTAGCGCTGCGGGTCGCCGATCCACGCGCGCATCGCGTCGGCCGTGTTCGCGAGCACGCCGGCGGCGAGGGTCGTGCGCGAGCCGACGTGGGTGAGGTCCGGTCCGATCGGCGTTCCGGCGACCTGACCCTGCACGACGTGACACGACGAGCACACCGCGGACCGCACGACCTCGAGCCCCCGTCCAGCCGCGCCCGAGGCGGGCGCACTCTGCGCGGCCAGCCAGCGGTCGAAGTCGGCGCGCGGCTCCGCGACCACCAGCACCCGCATCCAGGCGTGCTCGAGGCCGCAGAACTCGGCGCACTCGCCGGAGAAGGTCCCGGACCGAGCGGTGAACAGACGCATGACGTTGCGCTGGCCGGGGACGACGTCGGACTTCGCGCCCAGCTCCGGGACCCAGAGGTCGTGGATCACGTCGGCGGAGCTGAGGTCCAGCTCGATCGGGATGCCGACCGGGATGTGGAGCTCGTTCGCCGTGACCGCGCCGCCGGCGTACCGGAACTCGAACCACCATTGATGCCCGATCACGTCGACGTGGAGCGGCGGCTCGAGGCTGCCGAACGTCGCGCCCTGCCCGATCTGGCCGAGCGTGACGAGGCTCAACCCGAAGATGATCGCAAGGAGCGCGAGCGGCGTTGCGGTCCAGACGATCTCGAGACCGCGATGGCCGTGGATCTGAGGGGCGGATCCCGGTCGCAGGTCGCGGTATCGGATGGTGAACACGATCAGCGCGACGAGGACCCCGGCGAAGATGACGGCGGCGATGGCACCGACGATGAGCGAGAGCACGACGATCGGCTCGAGGGAGCTCGCCATCGGCGCCACCGTAGCCGCGGTGGGAGCCAGTGCAAATCGGGGCGCCCGCCGAGGGCGCCCCGATCGCAGCGTCTG
>DATCQC010000038.1:0-3730 GCA_036569685.1 Candidatus Limnocylindria bacterium
CGGCGTGACCGCCCCCCGCCTGCGGCTCATCGCGACCGACGTCTCCGCCGCCGCCCTCGTCGTGGCGCGCGCGAACGCGAGCGCGCACGGCGTGCGCATCGACTTCCGCCAGGGCGATCTCCTCGCCCCGGTCACGGAGCAGGTCGACGTGGTCGCCGCGAACCTGCCGTACCTGCGCGACCGTGACCTCGAGCAGCTCGCCGGCGAACGCACCTCGCTCGCGTTCGAGCCGCGCGTCGCGACGGTCGCGGGGCCCGACGGGCTCGCGCTCCTCCGGCACGCGATCGCCGACCTGCCCCGCGTGCTCGCGCCGGACGGCGCCGCGTTCTTCGAGTGCGACCCCCCGCAGGTCGCATCGATCAGCGCGCTGCTGGCGCCGCTCGGGCGCGTCGACACGTTGCGGGATCTCGCGGGCCTGGATCGCGTCGTGCGGCTTCGCCGCAGCACATCGCTAGGATTGCCCACGTGAAGACCCGCCTCCTTCCGGCCGATGCGCCAGGGGCGGTGGAAGAGGCCGCGACCGCGCTCGCGAACGGGGAGCTCGTCGCATTTCCCACCGACACCGTGTATGGCCTCGCCGCCGGTCATGACCACATTCGCAAGCTCTACGTCGCGAAGGACCGGCCGAAGGACAAGCGGATCCCGATCCTGCTGTCCGACGCCGCGAATCTCGAGGCGAGCGCCATGGTCACACCCGCCGCCCGTGCGCTCGCCGCGCGATTCTGGCCGGGGCCGCTGACGATCGTGCTCGTCGCGCCGCGCCGCGGGACGATCGCGTTCCGCGTGCCCGCGAATGACGTCGCGCGGCGGATCATCGCCGCGAGCGGAGGCGGCCTCCCGGTGACGAGCGCGAACCGCTCGGGCAAGCCCGAGTCCACGACCGCGCGGCAGGTGCTCGAGCAACTCGATGGACGGGTCGCGATCATCCTCGACGGCGGGACCTCGCCGGTCGGGAAGGGCTCGACGATCGTCGACTGCACGAGCGAGCCGCTCACCGTCCTTCGCGAGGGAACGATCACGAAGGCCCAGCTCGAAGAAGCGCTGCTCGGCGTCGAGTCGTACTCGTGAGGGTCGCGATCGCGGCGGATCACGCGGGCGTCGATCTGCGCGACCAGCTCGCGCATCATCTGCGTCTGGCGGGGCATCAGGTCGACGACCTCTCGCCGGAGAACGATCCCGAGGACGACTACCCGCTCATCGTCGAGCCGATCGCGCGCGCGATCGCCGCGGGCCGCTACGAACGGGGCATCTTCTGCTGCGGCTCCGGGATCGGCCCGTCGGTCGCGGGGAACAAGATCGCGGGCGTGCGCGCCGCGGTCGTCGACAACGAGTGGTCCGCCCGCGACGCCGTCGAGCATGTGAACGTGAACCTGCTGACGCTCGGCGAGCGGGTCATCGGCATCGAGCTCGCGAAGTCCGTCGTCGACGCATACCTCGGCGCCACGGTCCAGGGCGATCGGCACGAGCGGCGCCGTAAGCAGATCGAAGATCTGGAAAAGGTGCGGGCATTGGAGAAAAGAACATGAGCGAGATCGAGCGCGTCGACCCTGAGATCTACCAGGCCATCGAGAACGAACGCCGCCGGCAGGTCGAGAAGATCGAGCTCATCGCCTCGGAGAACTACACGAGCCAGGCGGTCATGGACGCGGTCGGTAGCGTCCTCACCAACAAGTATGCCGAGGGCTACCCAGGGCACCGCTACTACGGCGGATGCGAATGGGTCGACGTCGCCGAGTCGCTCGCGATCGAGCGCGCGAAGGCGCTGTTCGGCGCGCAGCACGCGAACGTGCAGCCGCACGCGGGCGCCCAGGCGAACATGGCCGCCTACGCCGCGGTCATCAAGCCCGGCGACGTCGTGCTCGGTATGGCCCTCGACCAGGGCGGCCACCTCACCCACGGGTCGCCGGTGAACTTCTCGGCCCAGCTCTACAAGTTCGTGCCGTATGGGGTGAAGCGCGACGACGAGACCATCGACTACGAAGCCCTCGAGGCCCTTGCCCAGGAGCACCATCCCAAGCTCATCGTCGCCGGCGCGACCGCGTACTCGCGGTTCTTCGACTTCCCGCGTCTCCGGAAGATCGCCGATGCCGCCGGCGCGCTGCTGATGGTCGACATGGCCCACTTCGCGGGCCTCGTCGCGGCGGGGGAGCACCCGAACCCGGTGCCCCACGCGCAGATCGTCACGACCACCACGCACAAGACCCTCCGCGGGCCGCGCGGCGGCATGATCTTGTGCACCGAGGAGTACGCGAAGGCGGTCGACAAGGCCGTGTTCCCGTACTCGCAGGGCGGCCCGCTCATGCATGTCATCGCCGGCAAGGCGGTCGCGCTGAAGGAAGCGGCGACGCCGGAATTCAAGACGTACGCCAAGCAGATCCGCGCGAACGCGCGGACCCTCGCGGCGGCGCTCGCGAACGCGGGCCTGCGCGTCGTATCGGGCGGCACCGACAACCACCTCATGCTCGTCGACGTGCGACCGATGAACCTCACCGGCAAGGGCGCGGAGAAGCTGCTCGACGCGGTCGGGATCACTGTGAACAAGAACACCATCCCCTTCGACCCACAGAAGCCGGGCACGGCGTCGGGCATCCGCATCGGGACGCCCGCGATCACGACCCGCGGGATGAAGGAAGCCGAGATGGACCGCATCGGCGCGCTCATCGCCCGCGCGCTGCGCGAGGCGAAGGACGAGACGATCGCGAAGCAGATCGCCGACGAGGTGCTCGATCTCACCCGGCGATTCCCGGTACCGGGTATCAGCCCGATCACCCGGGAGCCGGCGAGAGCCTGACCGAGCAGCTCCACGTCTCGACGCACCCGCTCGTGCGGGAGAAGGTCACGCGTCTGCGTGACGAACGGACACCTCCGCCTGAGTTCCGGCGGCTGGTGAATGAGATCGCGCTCCTCGTCCTGTACGAGGCGACCGCCGACCTGGCGACGACTCCGGCGGACGTCCGCACCCCGCTCGCGCCCTACCGAGGGGTGCGGCTCGGGCAGACCGTCGGCCTGGTGCCGGTCTTGCGAGCAGGTATCGGCATGGTCGAAGCCGCGCTCCAGCTCATTCCGGAAGCGCAGGTCTGGCACATCGGGCTGTTCCGCGACGAGCACACGCTCCGGCCGATCGAGTACTACAACAAGCTCCCGTCATCGGCGACCGCGCAGGTCTGTCTCGTGCTCGACCCGATGCTCGCGACCGGCGGCTCGTCGGTCGCGACCATCGAGATCCTCAAACGGTGGGGTGCCCGCAGCGTGAAGTACGTCGGTCTCATTGCCGCCCCCGAGGGCGTGACCGCGCTCAGCGAAGCCCATCCGGACGTGCCGATCCACGTCGCGTCCCTCGACGAGCGGCTCAACGAGAAGGGCTACATCGTCCCGGGCCTCGGCGACGCCGGCGACCGCCAGTTCGGCACGAGCTGATGTCGACGATCCTCACCGCGGTCGGCTCGTCCACCCTGCTGCTGTTCGCCGGCTCGACGCTGCTCGCGTTCATCCTCGCCGTCGTCGCGACGCCGATCGTCGGCGCGCTCGCCCGCCGGCTCGGGCTGATGGACATCCCCGGTGGCCGGCGCAGGCATCCGGAGCCGATCCCGCGCATCGGCGGCCTTGGCATTGCCGTCGCGTTCGGGCTCGCGATCTTCGCGTTCTGGCTGGTCGACCGCCTGAACGGCCACCCGTTCCTGATCCCCGTCGAGGTCCGCACGCCGCGCTTCACGCTCACGGCGATGGCCGC
>DATCQC010000039.1:0-7305 GCA_036569685.1 Candidatus Limnocylindria bacterium
GTGCTGCCCGACAAGATCGCGGGCAAGTGAGGGCGGGGCCCCGCCACCTAGCCATCGCGTTCGCGCTTGTCCTCGCGGCCTGTGCGACGGCGTCCGCACCCCCGTCTTCGGGTCCCGAGAAGGTCACCGTCACCGCGACCACGGCCTCAGAGCTCGTTTCGGTCATGCGCGCGTGGCAGACCGCGCTCGGCAAGAAGGACCTGACCGGATTCCAGGCGACGATCGACCTCTCGCGTCCCGCGTTCCGCCGGTGTCAGGCCGAGACGTTCGACATCGCCTCCCGCCAGGGATTCACGCCGTCCGAGGTGAAGATCCCGAAGGTCGAGCCGTACCTCGATGTGTACGTGCGCGCGTACGTCGGCGACGACCTGAACGGCTACTCGCGGGCGTACTTCCGGCGTGAGGCCGGGAGGTGGATCCGCAGCGAGCCGCTCGACACCGAGCTTGGCGGAGATCAGACGAAGACGGTCGACGGTCTGCAGCTCAGCTACTACGGCATCGACAACGACGTGATCGACGAATACGCGACGTCCGGAAACGACGTGCGGGCGTTCCTCCTGCAGCAGGCCGCGGGTCACACCACCACCGGGCAGGCGTTCGGGCTGCGGATCTTCCCCACGCGCGGCGCGGCCGGACCGAACGTCGCGTGCGGTGTCGCGGGTTTCCATCTCCCGAACACACCGAACGATCCGTACATCCGGTTGTTCAGCAACGCGCTGTCGTTCAGAGCCGGGCTCACATTGGTCACCGAGACGACCGCGAGCATCATCCGGCACGAGGGGCTGCACTGGCTGCAGGATCAGTTCATCCCCGGCATCACCGCGCGTATGCCATTCTGGCTCGTCGAGGGCTGGCCCGACTTCATCGGCCAGTCACGAAGCGTCGCCGTCAAGAAGAACGTGCTCTGCAACACGGCGACGCCGACCTACAAGCAGCTCGAGGACGGTGTCCTGCAGACGCCCGAGACGCCGCCCGAGCTCCCCGGGCAGTACTACTCGTTCGCGAACACGATGGTCGAGTACGTCTACAAGATCGGCGGCGGCGCGAACGCGTACTGGGACCTCATGGCCGCATACAAAGCCGGGGTCGATGCGAAGGTCAATCTGCCGCAGGTCCTCCAGGTGACGCCCGAGGCCTTCTATTCCGGATGGATCCTCTGGGCGAAGCAGACCTACTGCTGAATCTGGGCTGGGAGCGAGCAAGCCCTCGAGGCACCGGTCGTACGGAATGCGGTACGGACCCACCCATTCGCTGACCCTCGTTTGGTACCTCTGGGCGGTTGTCGATGCGTGCGGCCGCTGGGTATGGTGCTCTCAGCACTCAGCGGGAACGGGAAGGGAACACACAACGTGAGCGTGACCGTCGCACGCGTCGAGACCCTCGCCCTCGTGCCGACGCTCGGCCTCGATGCGTTCGGCCCGATCCCCGACGTCATCGACCGCGCCCGCAACGGTGACCGCGCCGCGTTCGCGGAGCTCTACGACACCCACGTGGACAGCGTCTACCGCTATCTCCTGTACCGCGTCCGTGAGCCGAGCGACGCCGAGGATCTTTGCAGCGAGGTCTTTACGCGGTCGTTCGCGAACATCCACCGCTACCGCTGGCAGGGCAAGTCGTTCCTCGCCTGGCTGTACACGATCGCTCGCAACGCGGTCACCGACCGCCGGCGTCGCGAGCGGCCGACCGTCGAGATCGACAACGCGTTCGCCCTCGCTGAGGACGGCCCCACGGCGCACGAGCGCGCGGTCCACGGCGAGGCCGTCGACGCGCTACGCGGCGCGGTGCGTCATCTCACCACCGAGCAGCAGGAGGTCCTCGTGCTCCGGTTCGTCGAGAACCGCTCGAGCCGCGAGGTGGCCAAGATGCTCGGCAAGAACGAGGGCGCGATCCGCGCCCTGCAGTTCCGAGCGCTCGGCCGCCTGCGCAAGCTCATGCGCGAGGATCCGGCAAGCTAAAGACGCGCCTAAGAGCCGGCGTCCGCGCACCGTTCCCGCTCGTACACTCGGAACAGCGATGATCCGTTTCCGCCCCACCCTGCTCCTCGTCTTCGTCCTCATCGTGTCGTCGTGCTCCGCGATCCAGGACCAACTCCCGATCCCGGCCGCGACGACGAGCTTCGCGACGGCCGAGGCCGCGTTCAACATCCTCATCGAGCGGCACGTCGACAAGCCCGGATCGCCGCAGCTCCTGAACGCGGCCCTCGACGCGGTGCAGACGCTCCTCGAGAAGATGGCCGACCCGGCGCCGACCGTCACGAAACCCACGTTCACCGGCAGCCCGCAATCGGACTTCGCGAAGTTCGCCGCGACGCTCACCGACGTGCTGAAGGCGAACCCGAAGGAGGACCCGACGCTCGTCGAGGAGCAGGCGACCGACGGGATGGCGCGGTCGATGAACGAGTGCCACACGTACTACCTCGACCCGGCCCGCGCGAAGGGCTTCAACGCCCCACCGCAGGCGTACTCCGGCATCGGCGCGACGATCACCTCACCCGGGCCGAACGACCTGGTCGAGATCGCCCAGGTCTTCCCGGGCAGCCCGGCCGAGAAGGCCGGCGTGAAGAAGGGCGACAAGATCAAGACCGTGAACTCCGAGGACATGTCCGGTCTGACATCCGAGGAGGTCGCGAACAAGATCAAGGGTCCCGAGGGCACGACCGTGAACATCGTGTTCGTCCGCAACGGCGCCGACACGCCGATCTCGATCGTGCGCGGCACGGTCACGCCACCGCGGGTCATCGACCAGACCGACGACGGCAACATCGGGTACATCTACGTCTCCCAGCTGAACGGTGACGTGTCCAACCAGGTGGCCCAGGCGGTGAAGCGCCAGAACGACGCCGGTGTCGTGGGCCGCGTGCTCGATCTGCGCGACGACCCGGGCGGGGACCTGTCCGCGGCCGTGGACATCGCGAGCATCTTCATCCACAACGCGACGATCGTGTACCAGGTCGGCCGCGACGGGAACCGCACCCCGCTTCGCACGAACGACCGGATGTACATCGACAGCCCGAAGCCGCTCGTCGTGCTCGTCAACAAGAACTCCGCGTCGGGGGCCGAGATCATCGCCGCCGGCGTGCGCGCGAACGGCGTCGGGACGGTCATGGGCGAGCAGACCGCGGGCTGCGTGGGGATCGGCCAGCCGCGCGAGCTGCCGGACGGCGGGCTCCTGCTCGTCACGATCGCGCGGATGGAGGACGCCAAGACCGGCGAAGCGCTGAACGGGCCGGGCAAGGGCATCGTGCCGGACAAGCCGATCGCGACGGACCCGAGCGGGACGGACAACCAGCGCCTGGCGGCCGACGCATTCATCCGGAGCGGCGGCAAGACCTAGGCGCCCCGCTAGCCGGCGGTCCCCAGTCCGACGAGCCCCGCGAGCAGCACGAGCACCCCGACGTACTGGTTCGGCGCGAGCCGCTCGCCGAGCACGGTGATCGCAAGGAGCGCTGGGATGATCGGGTACACGCCGCTCCCGGTCGCGACGATCGACGCGTAGCCGCCCTGCACGCCGACGACGTAGAAGACGTTCGCGAGCGTGTCGAAGAGGCCCGAGCCCACGACGATGCCGAGCGTCGCCGTAGCGATCCGTCCGGGCATCGGGCGACGGAGCGCGATCAGGATCACGATCGACGCCGCGACGCTGACGATCCGTTGCATGAGGATCATCGCGAGGCCATCGTGCTCGCGCGTCGCGTAGGCCATGAGCGCGGCCCAGCCACCGAAGGCGAGCATCGCGGCGATCGCGAGCCACACCCCCGGCTTCGGCCGGCTGAGCGCCGCGGCGAGGCTGCGGCCGTCCGTGCCGGTCATGATGATGCCGACGGTCGTCACGCCGATCGCGATGGTCTGCGCGGCCGTCAGGCGCTCCCCGAGGAACACCACGACCAGCAGCACGGTGACGGCGACATAGGCGGCGCCGATCGGGCTCACGATCGCGATCGGCCCGAGTGCCAGCGCCTTGTAGAACAGCAGCAGCCCGGTGAGCCCGAGGGCCGCGAGCGCGCACGCGAGCGGGAGCTGATCGAGCGAGAGTGCCGGGAATCGGCCGACGACGGCGAGCGCGGCCGCATAGAGGACGGTCCCGGTGACCTGCATGCCGAGCATGGCCCAGAACACGCCGAGCCGGCGCGTGGAGAGCGCGCCGGCGTAATCGGCGAGACCCCAGCCGACCGCGGCACCGACGCCGTAGAGGAGCGGGGTCAGACGACGAGCTGGCGCGGCGCGCGCGTCAGGTTCCGCGATCCGGTGTCGGTGATCACGAGCATGTCCTCAAGGCGCACGCCGCCGATCGCCGGGTCGTAGATGCCCGGCTCGACGGTCACGACGTCGCCCACGGCCAGCGGGGACAGCCCGGCGCGGCCGAGGCTCGGCGCCTCGTGGATCTCGAGCCCGACGCCGTGACCGGTCCCGTGGATGAACCCGCGCGTGATGGGATCGTTCGCGTCGTGCTTCTGCCCCGGGCGGAGCGTGTCGTAGCCGGCGGCGAAGATGACGTCCTCGACCAGCTCGTGGACCGCGCGACCGGTGATGCCGGGGCGCAGCGCCGTGATGCCCATATCCTGTGCCCGCATCACGACCTCGTACATCCGCACGATCTCCGGCGCGGGCGTGCCCTTCGACACCGTGCGGGTCATGTCGGCGAAGTACCGCGTCTCCTTGTGCTGCGGGAAGATGTCCATCACGACCGGCTCGTGCGCGCGCAATGGGCCGCTTCCGATCATGTGTGGATCCGCGGCCTGCGGACCCGGGGCGATGATCGTCGACTCGGCCATACAGCCCCGTTCCAGGAGCGCGCCCTCAACGATGCCGCGCACGCGCTCGGCCGTCAGCGGTGCGCCGTCGAGCCCGAGCGTCCCGTCGGCGCGCAGGTCGGCCCGAGCGATCGCGTCCACGCCCAGCTGCCAGGCCTCCTCGGTCGCGCGCTGGGTCGTCTCGAGCGCCGCGATCTCGTCGGCGCGCTTCGCGCGCCGGCGCTGCTCGAGCCCATCGACCACCGCGAGGTCGATACCCTTCGCGCGTAGCCGGTCGGCGAGGGCGATGGGGAACGACTGCGGCACGGTGATCCGCTTCGTGCCGTGCGCGACCAGGAACCGTTCGATGAGCGTCGCGGTCGCGTCCCCGATCGGGGACATCGTCGCGTTCAGCTCGCGCGCGCCGTAGTCGTCGATGTTCTCGATCTTCGTCGCGCGCGATTGCTTGCGCGCGCGGCCCTCCTCGAGCGAGTTCGTGAGCATGACGATCTCGCCGTCCTGCTCGAGGACGATCTGCGGATCGGGCGCCAGGAACCGGATGGAGTGATAGATGTCTGGGAAGCGGTACGTGTCGCCGAAGAAGAGGAGCGGTCGCCCTCCGTCGTGTTGAGCCATTCGATCCTCCCCGAGCGCTGGCAAAACGCTACAGGAGGGCCGTCAGGCGCGCGGCCGCTCCGCGCGCGACCGCATATTTCCACTAGCGTCTCCCGGTGCCTTCCCGGTATGCGCTGCTCCAGGAGCGACTTGCCCGCAACGAGGAGCGCATCGCGGCCGGTCTGGTGCTCGTCTACGCGGTCGTCTTCGGCACGCTCTCGCTCATCCGCCACTGGTCGTTCCACTCGACCGGCCTCGACCTCGGCGTCTTCGATCAGGTCCTCTGGAACACCTCGCAGGGCCGGTTCATGGAGTCGACGCTGAGCCTCGACCAGTGCACGCCGCACTCGTTCTTCGGCGACCACTTCTCCCCCATCCTCGTCGCGCTCGTGCCGCTGTACTGGGTCGCGCCGCATCCCGAGACGCTCCTGGTGGTCCAGACGGTCGCGCTCGCGCTCGGCGCGGTGCCGCTCTACCTGCTCGCTCGACGACTGCTGCCGCGGGGCATCGAGCGGCTCATCTGGGTCCTTGCCTATGTCCTCGGCGCGCCGCTCGCGTTCATCACCCTGTACGACTTCCACGAGGTCGCGCTCGCGGTCCTCCCCTTGGGCTTCGCGATGTACTTCCTCGTGACCCGCCGGACCGCGCCGATGATCGTCGCGCTGCTCATCGCCTTCACGGTGAAGGAGGAGATCGCCCTCATCGGGATCGGCTTCGGCGTCGCCCTGGCCCTGCAGGGCCGGTGGCGCAGCTCGGCGCTCGTGGCACTCGGGAGCGCGGCCGTGTTCGCACTCACGCTCACGCTGATCATTCCCGCCTTCGCGGGCGCGCCGTATCAGTACATCGGACGGTACGCGAGCCTCGGCGGGAGCGAGCTCGAGATCGCGCGGACCCTGCTGCTCGATCCACTGCGCGCGCTCGCCGTCCTGGGCCAGGGCGAGATCGGCTCGAAGGCCGTCTTCGTCCTCAGCCTGTTCGGCCCCGGGCTGCTGCTCGCGCTGCGCTCGCGATGGGCGGTCGTGCCCTCGATCGTCCCGCTCGGGTACCTGCTGCTCTCCGACTACGGCGGCGAGCACACGCTCCACAACCAGTACGGCGCGCCGATCATCCCGTTGGCGCTCGCGGCCTCGATGGTCGGATTCGCGAAGACGAGCCCGCGCTGGCGGACGCGTGCCGTCGGCGGGGTCGTGCTCGCAACGCTGTTCTTCTGCATCGCCTTCGGCGGCTGGCCGTTCTCGCGCGACTTCGAGAACGCGTACCTGCGCGGGAACCCCGATCGCGCACCGTCGGGCACATCGATGTTCGTCCGTGAGCCGAGATACGACGCGCTGCTTGCCCAGGTGCGCGCGATCCCGGCGAACGTGGCGGTCGCCTCGACCGACTTCTGGGTCACCCAGGTCGGCGAGCGGCGCTTGAACTACCACGTCGACTCGCTGGATCCCTGCGACGCGCAGTACGTCATCCTCGACTACGCCGACCCGAGCATGAACCGCGATCTCGCACGGTTCGCCGATACCCGCGCCGCGATCATCGCGCAGGGCTTCGACGAGATCGCGACCGGCACGGGCCTCTCGCTGCTGCGCCGGCGTTGAGCGGCGACCATTAGCCTGATGAGACGGATCGGCCACCGCGGCGCCATGGGCCACGCGCCCGAGAACACGGTCGCCTCGTTCGAGAAAGCGATCGCGCTCGGCTGCGACGAGGTGGAGACCGACGTGTGGCTCACCGCGGACGGCCGCCTGGTCATCTCGCACGATCCGCCGGCCGAGGGCGCGACGCTCACGCTCGACGCAGTCCTCGATCTCTGCCGCGGACGGGTTGGGGTGAACGTCGAGCTGAAGGCCGACCGCGACGAATCGCGTGCCGCGGAGACCGGACGTCGCGCCGCCCGCCGGATCGCCGAGCGGTCCGATCCGGACGCGTACGTCTCGAGCTTCTGGTGGGCCGCGCTCGCGGCCGCG
>DATCQC010000040.1:0-8973 GCA_036569685.1 Candidatus Limnocylindria bacterium
CGCCGCCGAAGAGCGCGAGCGCGAGGATCGGCACGCCGCGGACGAGCCCGCCCAGGCCGAGGAGCAGCGGCGAGCTCGTGATCGCGTACAGGAGGTACGTCGTCGCGGTCATCTCGATGAACGTCCCGATCTGCGAGACGCACTGCCCGATCCAATAGAGCGCGAAGTCGCGGTGCCGCAGCGGCGACAGGCCTGGCAGCAGCCGCATCAGCGGACTACTTGAGCCAGGCGATGTCGCCGAAGAAGAAGTTGTCGCCCGAGGCCAGCGTCTTGATGGAGAAATCCTTCATCGACAGCTGGAAGAATGCCCCGGTCGAGACGTAGGCGAGGTTCGAGCCGTCCACGGACCACGCCGGGAACGTGTCGTCGCCGGTCTGGGCGAGCGAGCGCAGCCCGGTGCCGTCCGGATTCACGATGAAGATCTCGGATGGGATCCCGAGGTGCGCGTAGTGGGGCAAGTACACGTCGCTCGATTTCGGGGCGCTGTGGCCGGCCGCGCAGAACACGATGGTGTCGCTGTTCGGCGCGAACCGCGGCGACTGGATGTAGAAGAACGTGTCCTTGAAGAGCACGTGGGCGTTCGTGCCGTCGGCGTTGCTGATCCAGACGTTGTCGTTCTGGCCGTCCTTCAGATGGATGAACGTGAGCAGCTTGCCGTCGCGGGAGATCGAGGGATCCGCCGCGTCGCTCAGCACGCGGACGCGCTCGCCGGTCTTCAGGTTGATCCGTTCGATGGTCGATTCGTTGCCCACGTAGACGCCGTTCTTCACGATCGCCGCGTTGCGGTGGAAATAGAGGAACGTGCCGGTCGGGTCGTAGCGCGGCGTGTCGTAGAACACGTTCTCGCTCTCGTGCGGGACCACGGCATGGAGGTTCGTCCCGTCGAGATTGACCGCATCGATGTCCGTGCCGAATCCGGTCTTCGGGTCAGGCGCGCTCGTGATCGCGAAGAGCAGCTGCTTGTGGTCCGGGCTCAGCGACGGCAGTGCCGGTGCCGAGGTCGGCGGCAGCTCGACGACGCGGCCGAGGATCCGCGCCGCGTCATCCAGGCAGAGCAGGCCGGAGGGATTCGCGAGGATGAACGTCGCCGTCGCGCAGGCGCCCGCGCCGGTCGGCGCCGGTGTCACGTTCGAGCTGCAGGACGCCAGCACGAGGACCAGCGCCGCGAGTGCGTGCTTCAGGCGATGACCTCGCCGGCGCTCTTCGCGCGCTCCCGGAGCCGGTCCTTCAGCAGGTGCGACCGGCGCGCGTAGCGCTGCACCGCGCCGACGTACGCGGCATGCGACCACGTGAGCGGCGCCACGGACATCGGATCGCCGGTGAGCGGGTGGACCTGCTCGGCGAGCACGCCCGAGCGGTTCGCCTTGGTCGCGCACCACTCCAGGAGCTCGCGGGGCCGCTCGAGGTCCGCCAGCGTCTTCGCCGTCGCGATGTAGTGCTCGGCGACCCACAGCGTCGCGACGAACCAGGGGTTCCCCGGCACGTTGGCGATGTCCTGCGACTGCTGGAAGTAGCTGTCGTTCTCGTAGCGGGCGAAGCCGCCGATCGCCGTCTTCACCCAGAGCCGCTCCTCGAGGGCGCGCATGGTCGCCACCACCCGCGGATCGTCCGCGGGCAGCATGCCGAAGAGGAAGATCCCGGCCATCGACAGGTCGAGCGTCGGATCTTTCGTGACCGTGCCATCGGGCAGCACCATCACCGTCCGCACGAACCGCCCGCGCTCCGCGTCGTACAGGTGCGTGAGCGCGGCGGCCTTGATCTCATCGGCGGCGGTCCCGTAACGCCGCGAGAGATCGTGCTGGCCGAAGGCGGCGGCGAAATCGCGCGCCGCGGACAGGCCGGCCCACACCGCGGCGGTCGTGAACGCGTGGATCCCGCGGCGCTCCTCCCAGAGATCGAACGACGGCGCGGGCAGCTTCGTTCGGGGCTCGCGGTAGCTCGACATGAAGTCGGCACCCGTACGAACGAGCTTCCGGTACAGCGGGCGCACGAACTCGATATCCCGATCGCGGTCGTAGTGCTGCCAGAGCGCCCAGATCGGGAGGCCGGTCTCGTCCTCCTGGATCGGCAGCTCGAGCCGGCCATCCGGCGTCGACCAGGCGTGCCACGACGAGCCGAGCGATCCGTCCGGGTTGTACTTGTGCAGCAGGTAGCCGTCGCGGGTCATCAGCTCGCCGCAGAGGTAGAAGAACCGGCGGGTGACCTCGCCGTAGCCCGCGAGGTCGAGCGCGTGCGCCACGAGCGCGCCGTCGCGTGGCCATAGATAGGAGTACGTGTCGCGATTGAACCGCAGCACGTCCGAGTCGTTGCCGGCGATGATCGCCCCGCGGTTGTCGACCTGCGTGCGGATGACGAGCGTCGACTGCTTGTACAGGTGGATGAGCGGATCGGGCAGGTGATCGGCGATCGTCTCGTCCTTGTTCGCCCAGAGGTTCCAGTAATCGCCGGTGCGCGACAGGAACGAGCCCACGCCGCGCTCGCGGACGAGCTTGTCGAGGTCGCGGACCTCGTCGTAGGTCTGGCCCGCGGCGATCACGAACGTGGCGGTCGCGAGCGCGTTCGCGGGCACGCGCAGGCCGAGCATGCCGACGCTGTCGATCGAGCCCTGCGCGACGAGATTCCGTGAGAGCTCGCCATCCTCCGCATCGCGCCACGTGCCCTCGCGGCCGAGCGCCTCCTTGAGGCCGATCGCGAACGAGGTCAGTCCCGATTCGCCCTTCGCGTTCACGCCGCTCATGAGGAAGTAGCGGCGGCCCTTGTAGTGGACGATCGCGCGCGTGCGCGGGTCATAGAAGGCGGAGTCGCCGATGTCGTTGCCCCAAAGGTGCGCGTCGAAGTGCTGGAACAGGCGTACGTCGCGGTCGCGCCCCGTGACGTCCTCGACCGTGACCTCCTTGAGGTAGAGATTGCGATCGAAGTCCACCGTGTCCCGGCAGCGAAGGCGCACGCCGAGGCCGGCGTGGCCGAGCGTGACCTCGCTGACCAGGGTCTCGTGCGCGAAGCGCAGGTCGCGCTCCCACCCGTCGTCACCGGTCCACGCGAACCGGCCGTCGGCCCAGATGCCGAAGCGGCAGGGCTCGCCGCCGGTGTGGTTCTCGAGACCGACCTGCGGGTAATAGATGTCGCGGAGCTGATAGCGGCTATCGAAGGTGACGAGGAGATCGCCGTTCCCGAGCGGTAGGTCGCGCGGCACGAGCGGTTAGGCGCGCGTGGCCGCGAGGAACCGCCGCGCGTTCGCCACGAGCGCCGCGTGGTCGCCGCGCCCGAGTGCGTCGCCGGGGATGAGCGGGCCGCCGATGCCGAATCCCACGACGCCGGCCGCCAGGTACTGCGGGATCTCGTCGTACTCGATGTTCCCGGTGGCTACGAGCGGCAGGTGCACCAGCGCCCGGCGGACGTTCGCGACATACGCCGGCCCCCCGACGGTCGCGATCGGATAGATCTTGATGAAGTCGGCGCCGAGCTCGGCGGCCGTCACCATCTCGGTCGGCGTGAGCGTGCCCGGCATCGTGAGCGCATCGTGTGCGCGGCCCGCGGCGATCATCTCCGGGATCAGTGCGGGGCTCACGAGGAATCGCGCGCCCGCGAGCAGCGCCTCCTCGGCCTGCGCGCCCGAGAGGACCGTTCCCGCCCCGACGACCGCGCCGGCATCGCGGAACGCGCTGTCGAGAGCGAGCTTGGCGATGAGCTCGAAGGCGTCCGGCACGGTCAGGGTGATCTCGACGAGGCGCACGCCGCCTTCGGCGACCGCGCGCGCGGCGCGCTCGGCGAGCTCCGGCGTCGCCGTGCGGATGACGGCGACGAGCCGGTCTTCGCCGAAGATCTTGAGCATGTCCCGCTTCGTCACAAGAGCTCGCTGCGCGATGGCCATCGGGTTGATGCTAGCTCGCCGCGTCGGCCGTGATCAGGAACTCGGCGTCCTCGATCATGCC
This sequence comes from Candidatus Limnocylindria bacterium, assembly GCA_036569685.1. GTDB lineage: Bacteria > Chloroflexota > Limnocylindria > P2-11E > P2-11E > UBA4735. The sequence goes on from DATCQC010000040.1 coordinate 3,933, forward strand.
AGCCGGGAGCTTGCCCGCGAGCGCCATCCGGACCGCATCCTTCTTGTCAGGGCCGGACGCGAGGATCAGCACGCGCCTCGCGTCGCGTAGCGTGCGGAACGTAAGGCTCACGCGCTCGGGAGGCGGCTTCGCTGCGTTGCGCACCCCGACCACCCAGTCGGTCGCGCGGAGCGCGGGGTTGTCTGGGAAGAGCGACGCGGTGTGGCCGTCCGTACCGATCCCGAGCAGCACGAGGTCGAGGGGCGCCGCCGCGACGATCGGCTCGTATCGGGCGGCCGCTTCATCGGGCCCAAGCTCGCCCGCGATGCGATGCACCGTCGCCGGACGCGCGACCTCTAGCAGCGCCTCGTTCGCGAGGTTGAAGTTCGTGTCCGGATGCTCGGGTGGGAGACAGCGCTCGTCCCCGAACAGCACGGTCGTCCGGCCCCAGCCGAGCCGCATCGCCGCGAGCAGGGTGTAAGCGCGCAGTGGCGTCGTGCCGCCCGCGAGCGCGAGCCGAAGCGCCGGCGACGACGCGACCGCGTCGGCGACGATCGCCGCCACGGCGGCCGCGAGCGGCTCAGCATCGGGGTAAACGATCGACCCACGCATCGTCGTGAAAGGCAGCATACTTTTCAGCGGATGCGCATCGGATCGACCGTCGTCGAGGACATCTTCTCGCGGGCCGGGGCCTACCTCGAGGGGCACTTCCTGCTTTCGTCGGGTCTCCACTCTCCCTTCTATCTCGAGAAGTTCCAGATCCTGCAATGGCCGCAGGAGACCGAGCGGCTCTGCGCCGCGATCGCGGAGTCGGCGCGCGGGCTCGACGTGCAGACGGTCGCGGGTCCGACGACCGGCGGCATCATCCTCGCCCACGAGGTCGCGCGACAGCTCGGCGTCCGTGCGGTCTACGCGGAGCGCACCCCCGACGGTCGGGGCCGCGAGTTCCGGCGTGGCTTCCGGCTGAACCCCGGGGAGCGCGTGCTCGTCGTGGACGACATCATGTCGACGGGCGGGTCGGTGCACGAGACGATCGACGCGGTCCGCTCGAGCGGCGCGGAGGTCGTGGGAGTCGGCGTCCTCGTCGACCGGTCATCGGGTCAGGCCCGCTTCGACGGCCTTCCGGTCATCGCCCTCTGGGACGTCTCGATCCCGACGTACGCGCCCGAGGTGTGCCCGCAATGCGCCCAGGGGGTGCCGCTCGTGAAGCCTGGCACCACACCTGCACCGCTGATCCGGGCATGAAGGATCTGCTCAACCTCGTTCGCACGTTCATCTGGCTCGCGTTCTTCGGCGCGATCTATCAGGAGCTCAAGAAGCCCGCCGGAGAGCGCACCTGGCACGGCAAGGTCGCGGGCGTCGTGCCCTACGACTTCCGGTTGCCCGACCTCGAGCGCGTGAAAGCGGCGTACTGGGCCCCCGACAGCGACGTCCTGTTCACCGAGCAGGTGGTCGGCGTCGGGTGGTCCGTGAACCTGCCGGTCGCGATGCGGAAGCTCTCGGAGATCGCGTCGCAGTACGCCGGCGCGATCCGGAGCCGGTCGGAAGGCGGACCTTCCGGGCCCGCCACTCGATGAAGGCAGGTAGGTAGCGCTCCAGCGCGTCGTCTGACCCCGGCTCGGGCAGGTCGCGCTCGGCGACGAGCGTCTTCTGCGACAGCGCGCGCAGCGGGACCTTCGTGGAGATCTCCCCCGGCGTGGTCTCCCAGAATCCGTCGACGACGAGCCCCGCGGCCGCGCAGGCGTTGATGAGGTCGGAGATGCGATGCCCGTACTCGAGCGTGGGCGCGTCCACCTTCACATGCTCGAATTCCCAGGTCGGATCCTCGAACGGGATCGCGCCGTCCTCGAAGTAGCTCTTCCGGAGACGCCAGCCGGTCCCGGTCCAAGTGCCGTACATCCGCAGCGTGACCGGGTGCATCGTCGAGGCGCGGTACACGCCGTCCGGTACCAGCACCCGCCCGACCTCCGCGATGACGCGCGCGGCGTCGGGCACGAACACGATCGAATGGCTGTGCCACACGATGTCGAACGAGCCGTCGGCGAACGCGGAGAGATCGCGCATGTCGCCCTGCACGAGCCGCAGCTTCACGTCGCGCGAGCGCGCGAGATCGCGCACGGTCTTGAGCTGGCGCGCGCTGATGTCGAGGACCGTCGTTCTGGCGCCGAGCTCCGCGAACAGCACGGGATGCCAGCCACCACCGCCGGCGAGAGCGAGCACGCGCTGGCCCTTGATCGGCAGACCGGCGAGGCGGTCGTTCGGATCGAGGAACCGCCGCTTCGCCGCCGCGGTCTTCGGCGGTGTGCCCTGCGGTCGTGTGTACGGGATCCCGGCCGCGGACAGCTTGTCCCACATCCGCTGGTTGTGGGCCGCGACATCATCGACCGCGATCGGCTTCGCCGCTCTCTTCATGACGGGGCTATTGTCTGCGCGTGTCCGACCGCCCGCGCATCGTCGTCACGCGTCCGATCAGCGACGAGGCCCTGAAGCTCCTTCGTCCGCGCGCCGAGGTGGTGATCGGCCCCGACGATCCGCCGATCCCGACCCCGCTGGAGGTCGTCGGCATGATCAAGGACGCGGACATCGTGTACACGCTGCCGGCGAATCCGGTGAACGCTGACGCGATCCGCGGCGCGCCCAAGCTGCGGTTCATCGCGACCATGGGGACCGGCTACGACAACATCGACATCGCCGCGGCGAAAGAGCGCAACATCCCGGTGACGTACGCGCCCGGGATCCTGGACGAGACCACCGCCGACGGCGCGTTCGCGCTCCTCCTCGCCGCCGCGCGCCGGCTCGGCGAGGCCGAGCGCTATCTGCGGGCCGGCAAGTACCGGGGCTGGACGCCGTTCCTGTTCACCGGGCGCGATTTGCACCACGCCACGCTCGGCATCGTGGGCATGGGCCGTATCGGTCGCGCGCTCTCACGCCGGGCGAAGGGCTTCCAGATGAAGATCCTGTACACCGACGCGCGGCGCAACGAGGACGCCGAGCGCGAGCTCGATGCGACCTACGTGACGCTCGACGAGCTCCTGGCTCGGTCAGATTTCGTCTCGCTGCACACGCCCCTCCTCCCCGAGACACGCCACCTGATGAACGCGGAGCGCCTCGGGAAGATGAAGCGGACGGCCATCCTCATCAACAGCTCGCGTGGGCCGGTCGTCGACGAGCGCGCCCTGGCCGAGGCGCTGCGCGACGGCGTCATTGCGGGCGCCGGCCTCGACGTGTTCGAGCGCGAGCCCGACGTCGACCCGTTGCTCATGACGCTCGAGAACGTCGTGCTCCTCCCGCACATCGCGTCGGCCTCCGAGGAGACGCGAACGAAGATGGCGGTGCGCGCGGCGCAGAACATCCTCGCGTTCCTCGACAACAAGCCGCTCCTCGACCCCGTTCCGTAGATGCCGACCACCGTCGAGCTGGCGAGCGAGGGCGAGACCTTGAAGGCGGACCTGTACGGTGCACTGCCTGCCGCGCGCGCCGCGATCCTCTGTCACGGGCAGAGCTGGGACGCGAGCGGCTGGCGGGACATCGCGCCGCGGTTCGTCGCTCGCGGCGTGCCCGCGCTCGCGATCAACTTCCGCGGCTACGGCGCTTCGACGGGCAAGACCGGGAAATGGACGACGGTGACGGATCTTGCGGCCGCGAAGGCCTGGCTCAAGCAGGCCGGCGCGAAGGAGATCGCGCTCGTCGGCGCGTCGATGGGTGGCCACGCGGTGCTCGGCTCTTCGTTCGAGCGGGACGTGGAGTCCCTTGTGAGCATCTCGGCGCCGGTCGAGCCGGTCGAGGACGCGCTCTCGAAGAAGGTGAGCGGCCGGAAGCTCTTCATCTGCGCGAACGAGGACAGCATGGGCGCCGCGCCACACGTGCTTCGCACGTTCGACCTCTGCGACACGCCGAAGACGCTCCTCATGTTCGGCGCGACCGAGCACTCGATCGGGATGTTCCATGCCCCGTACGGCGGCGAGGTCATCGCCGCGATCCTCGACTTCGTCACGGGGCGGCCCTGATGCCGGCGCGCGTGAATCCGGACGTCCCGGGCGAGGCGAAGCTGCTTCGCGCGGTCGGGAAGCGCATCCGGGCCTTTCGCGAGAAGGAGGGCCTCACCATGGCCGAGCTGGGTCAGAGCGCGCGGGGCGTCGTGTACTTCCAGCGGCAGTACGTGTGGAAGATGGAGACCGGCCGGGTCGCGCCGTCGCTCGCCGCGCTGGCGCACTTCGCGAAGCGGCTCGACGTCACGATCGCGGAGCTGCTCAAGGGGATCCGCTAAGCCGTCGCGCCGCGCTCGCTCGGCACAAGCCAGCCGGCGAGCTCGGCGAGCGGCATCGGGCCGCCCACGGAGAAGCCCGGTGCGAGGCAGCCGAGCACGCGCAGCCGGTCGACCGTCGCTTGGTCCTCGACCCCTCCGCGATCGCGCGAAGGCCGAGGTCGTGGCTCCTAGACTTGAAGTATCAGGGCCGGTCTTTGGCGGGGGGCTAGCTCAGCGGTAGAGCAGGGGACTTTTAATCCCTTGGTCGAGGGTTCGAATCCCTCGCCCCTCACAGGACTTCACTTAGCAAACTCGTGCCTTTCTGCGCGACAGTCGCAATGCGCGACACACGATGTAGCAGCCGATGTAGCAACTGGCTCGGCATCATGCCCCTAGAACTCGCTCCAGCGTCGCCGTGGCCTCTGTCTGCATCCGCTCGGTGACGTGGCCGTACGTGTTCATGACGAGGCTCGGGGAGGCGTGACCCAGCCGATCGGCAACAACTCGGGGATGAGCGCCAGCTTCAAGGAGCAGGGTCGCCGCGGTGTGTCGCAGGTCGTGGAACCTGATGCGCGGAAGTCCCGCGCGCTCGAGTAGCGGGTAATGCGTCCGGGTCAGGAGGTTGCCCGCGTCGATCGGAGTCCCCAACTCCGTGGAGAACACCAGGTCGAGATTCTCCCATGCGCTCCCGGCGCGAAGATGTTCCTCGGCTTGGCTGAGACGGTGGCGGCGAAGGGCGTCAATCGTACGAGTGGCTCGCTGCCGGGGACAAGGGATCAACCCCCGAGACTTCCGCACTTTCGCACGCTATAGAAA
>DATCQC010000041.1:0-1768 GCA_036569685.1 Candidatus Limnocylindria bacterium
ATCTCGAGCGGGTCGGCGAGCTCCGCGACGACGTCCGCGAGCCGCACGTCGGGAGCCTCCTGCTGTGCGCGCTCGATCAGTCCGCGGGCCCGGTCGAGCTCGCCCTTGATCGGTGCCTGGTATGCCTCCCACGCGGCGACGCGCGCGGATTCGACGGCCTTGCGGTCCTCGTCTTCGAACGCATCAAGCTCGGCCGCGGTGCTGATCTTCTCGCCGATGATCCAGTCGCGCATCTTCGCGATCGGATCGCCCGACGTCTCGAACGCGAGTCGCTCCTTCGACTTGTAGCGCTCGTGCGACCCGCTCGTGGAGTGGCCCTGCGGCTGGGTCATCTCGGTCACGTGGATGAGCGCCGGCACGTGTTCGCGGCGCACGAGCTCGCTCAGTGCCGCGTAGGTCCGCACGAGCGCGGGGTAGTCCCAGCCCTTCACGACCCGGATCTCGAACCCGTTCGTCCCGGGCTCACGCTGGAATCCCGCGAGCGCCGCGGAGATGGAGCCCTTCACCGTCTGGAACTCGTTCGGCACGGAGATCCCGTAGCCGTCGTCCCACACCGAAACGAGCAGCGGGATCTGCAACACCCCCGCGGCGTTCATCGTCTCCCAGAACAGGCCCTCGCTCGTGCCCGCGTTGCCGATGGTCGCGAACGTCACTTCGTCGCCTGAGACCGAGAAGCCGGGTGCCGCGGCACGGAGCGCAGGGTCGGAGCGGTACAGCTTCGACGCGTAGGCGAGCCCGAGCGACCGCGGCATGTGCGCGGCGACCGGCGAGAGATCGGCGGCCGATTGCATCGCCTCCGCGAGCGGCTTCCAGTGTCCGTCGTCGTCGAGCGTGCGCGTCGCGAAATGGCTGACCATCTGCCGGCCGGCGGATGCCGGCTCCGTCTCGCGGTCGGTGTTCGTGTAGAGCTGCGCGAAGAACGCGGGCAGATCGGACATCCCGGTCGCGAACATGAACGTCTGGTCCCGGTAGTAGCCCGAGCGCCAGTCGCCGGGCCGGAAGGCCTTCGCCATGGCCAGCTGCGCGACCTCTTTGCCGTCACCGAAGATCCCGAACGGCGCCTTGCCGGTGAGGACCTCGCGGCGTCCGGAAACGCTCGCGACGCGGGAGCGGAACGCGAGCCGGTAGTCGGACAAGATCTCCGCGGGGCTGAGTTGAACGCGCGACCCGGGTGTCGCGCTCGCTCCGGCCGCGTTCGCTGGAGCGGCGCGGCTACCGCTCTTGATGTGCCACTCCAGACTCAATGGTACGAGCGCCGGCCGGTCCGCGTTCCGCGCGTTCGAGGAACGGCAGCAGCACGGCGGCGAAGGCATCGGGTTGCTCTGGCATCACGAGGTGCCCGGCATCCTCGATCACGCGAAGCTCGGCGTTCGGATACGTCTCCCGGAGGGCCTTCACGTGCGACGCGGGGATGATGCCGTCCTGGCGGCCCCACACGACCTGGACCGGACCGCCGTACTCGCCCGCCCGCGCGAGCCAGGCCTCGCGGAGCGAGGGCCGCACGCCGCGGAACGTCGCGACAGAGCGCATGACCCGCAGCGTCTCGGCGTACGTCCGGTCATAGCGCGCGCTCTCTTCGTACAGGTGGGCCGGGACCTTGGCGCGGTCGTAGAAACAGGACTCGAGGACCGCGCGACCCGCCGACGGAGGCCGGGGTAGCCACGTCGTGACCCCGAGGAACGGGAGTGAGAAGACCCGAAAGAGAAGGGCGATGTCCGGGCCGAATCCGCCGGGCGCGACTAGCGTCAACGATCGCCACGCATCGGCT
>DATCQC010000042.1:0-14761 GCA_036569685.1 Candidatus Limnocylindria bacterium
CCCGCCGCTGCCGACGCCGTCCCCGCCGCCCTCACCGTCGCCGACGATCGCGCCGAGCGGCAGCCCGGCGCCGTCCCCGACGCCGTCACCTTCGGCCTCGCCCTCGACGTCGCCTTAGCGAGCGGCGGGCCGCACGTGGGCGCCGCTGGCGACGATGCGCGAGAATCGCGAAGCCGGCCATACTATGGTTGTCTGACAAACGGACGTACAGGAGGACTCGGATGGCCGTTGTGAACATGCGCGAGCTCGCCCGGAGCACCAGCCGCGTTGTCGACGCGGTGCATCGGTCGGGCAAGGCAGCGCTCGTCACGCGCGCGGGTCGGCCAATCGTGGCGGTGATCCCCATCGATGAAGCTGCCCTGGAAGACTGGGTCCTCGCCAACAGTGCTGGATTCGTCAGAAGCCTCCGGGCCGCGGACGCAGATCTGCACGGCGGCCATGCCTTCTCGTTGGATGAGTTCCTGACGCGAAATCCGGCTCGCAAGACTCGAATCACGAAGGCTCGAAAGCGCACGACGCGAAGCGGGTGAACGCGGCTGTCCAGGTCGGTCCACGTGCCGAGAAGGATTTCCGCAGATTGGATGCCGCGACGCGCACGCGAGTCCGATCCGTCTTGACCCAAAAGCTAACGGTCACACCTCTTCCACGGAATCTCGATGTGAAGCCACTCGCGGGCTTGTCGCCGTGGCTCCGCATCCGGGTCGGCGAGTTTCGCATCGTGTGCCGTCCATTGACCGCTGTGGAGCTGCGCGGGGCAGGATCAAACCAAGGCTGGTTCGTCGCTCGGATCATCGACCGACGGGACCTACCTAGGTCGCTGAAGGGCCTTTGACGGCGAGGGCGACGATCGCGTCGGCGAGCTCCTGCGGACGGTCAAGCTGCACGTTGTGTCCGGCATCGAGCTCGAGGCCGCGCGCATCGGGGATCGTCGCGAGCATCCGCTGGTAGGTCTCGTGGCGCAGTGACTCCGATCGCGTGCCCCGCACGACGAGCACCGGCATCGCGAGCGCACCGAGCGCGCGCCACGCCTCGTCGCGCCGGTCCGGTCCGCCCAGGATCCGCGTGAGCGCGTCCTTGCTCGATCGCCACACGAGCCCATCGCTCTCGCGCGCGAACACATGCTCGATGCGGTTCGCGTAGACCGCGTCGCTGTACCCGGGCGAGGTCAGGCGCAGGTACGCGAGCGCCGCGGCGTCGTCCGCGAACCGGTCCGGCCGGCCGAGCGAGAGCCGCCGCGCGCGGTCGCCGCCCTCGCGTCCGATCTCCGGTCCGACGTCCACGAGGACGAGCGCCCGCACGCGTTCGGGATGCGTGACCGCGAGGACCAGCGCGTGCGCGCCGCCCATCGAGTGTCCGACCACGACCGGACGGTCAAGTGCCTGCGCGTCCATGACCGCGATCGCGTCGGCCACGAAGTCCTCCGGCGCGTAACCGTCCGAGGGCGTCACGCTGGCCCCATGGCCGCGGGCGTCGGGAGCCACCAGCCGCACCCGGCCGGCGACCGCGTCGGCGACGAAGTCCCAGACCCGGCCGTAATTGCCGATCCCGTGCAGCAGGAGCGCGGGAGGTTCGCCGCCGGGCCATTCCCAGCAGGCAAGCGTGCCCGCCCGGCCTCGTACCGCGTGGCGAACAGGCACGTTTCAAAGGGTAACGGGGGCACTTTGGGGTCATGGACGCGCGCGGATGGCCGCCGTACCGTCGAAGGTGAGGAAGGTGCCATGAACGCACGAGAACCCGTCGCCCAACAGCTGACCGAGCTGGCAACGTCGGTCCGGAAGCGCGACGCCGCGGTCGGCGAGCTCCTCGCCCGCCTGGCGACCGCCGTGAAGGACGGCCGCTACGACGAGGTGAAGGCGTACGCCGCCGCACTCGATCCGCGATCGCTCGCCGAGCTCATCACCGTGCGCCGGTCAGCGATGTGGGCGGTGCTCGAGGTCATTCGCAACACGCTCGTCTTCGCGCCGATCGCGGTCACCTGGTTCGGCCTCGCCACGGCGAGCGCCGCGTACGAGACGCTCCTCAAGGCGCGACCCGAGCTGATCAGCCGGCCGTTCCTCCTCCTGTGGCAGGAAAGCTTCGAGGGGACGAGCGCGGTGCTCAGCTTCAGCACGCTCGCGATCATCGATGCGAGCCTCATCGCGCTGCTCATCGTCCTGTCGCTCACGATCCACGTGCGCGCGGACGTGCGCGACGTGAGCACCCGTACCCGCGTCCTGCTCCGCGAGTCGGAGATCCGTCTCCTGCTCGGGCACGCGCTCAGCCTCTCGGCCGGCCCGTCGCTCACCGATGCGTCCGCGGACTCGGTCCTGGACGAGATGGTGGCGGAGGAGCGGCGGATCTACGAGCGCGCGATGGAGCGCGAGCAGCAGCTCACCGATCTCCAGTCCGTGGTCCGCGATCTGCGGGTCGCGGCCGACGACCTCGCCCGCGCGGCGCGGGCGCTCCCCGGTCCGGGCATCGAAGTTGGTGACGTCCGCCGGGTCACCCCGGCGCGCTAGCGATGTTGGGCATCGGGCGCGGGGTCACCCTGTCGCTCGCAGGCTGGCTGTGGGCGGACATCCTCCTCGGCCTCTTCGCGATCTTCCTCGCCGCGAACAGCGTGGGCGCGGCGACCCCGGCGGCGTTGCCGGGCATCGATCCGAAGCCGGTGACGCTGTCGCTCACGATCGACGGCCCGAAGCTCCTGGGCTTCGACGCGACCGCCGGCGCCGACGAACAACGCCGGATCGCCGCGGCCGTGAAGGCGCAGGTCCAACAGCAGACCGGCGGCCACCAGGTCGCCATCGTCATCGCGTTCGCTTCGAACGCCGACCCGAGCCTCGGCGACGACATCAGCCGCCTCGCGACGGCCCAGCTCACCGACGGCCCGTTCGCCGGTGCCACGATCAAGACCTACCACAGCATCGTGGCCGGAGATCGCGGCTCGACCCTCGATCTCGAGATCTATGTCTACCGCTAGCGACCCGGGCGAGATCCATCGCGCGGCCTTCCGCGAGGCCCGGCGGCGCGGCGATCCGATCGCGGCCGCGCGTGCCGCCGCGCAGCTGCGCGCCGGCGCCGGGGATCTCGATCCCCGCGACCTCCTGGCCCTGCGCGGAGCGCGTCTCGTGGTCGGCCGCGCGATCCGTGATGCCCGAGCACGGCGGCTGCACCCGGTCACGCCGGCTGTCCCGATCCGCGTCCGTCGACGGATGCGATTCCCGTTCGCCCTCGCCGCAACGATCGCGCTCGCCGTCGTGCTTCTCGTCGCGCTCTCCGGCGTGCCGGTGGACCAGAACGGCGGCGGCGGTCGCGCGTCGGCGAGTGTCCCCATCGCGACGACCGTGCCGATCGCGCTGCAGAGCCGCGGCCGCGTGGTGACCGCGGTGCGGGTCGTCGTGCCGGTGCTCCCGCAGCCCCAGCCCGAGCCGCAGCCGAATCCGACCGCCATCCCGACCATCGACCCCGCGCTCGATGCGTTCCCCACGGACGGTGACAGCGTCGTGCCCGGCAACGGCTCGGGGACCGGTCCCGGATTCGCGAGCTGCCCGTCGTTCGTGCCGGCCGGCTTCGCCAAGCTGTGCGGCCAGGTCGTCGATGCGTCGACCAGCAAGCCGATCCCGGACGCGTGCGTCTCGCTCGGGCCGTGCACGGACCAGGGGATCCACACCGATCCGAACGGCCGGTGGGCGCTCCTGCTTCCGATCGGCAATGGCGGGCTCCTCTGGTTCTTCGAGTTCTCCAAGGCGGGCTACGGCACGTCCAAGTACACGCAGACGTCGAAGACGGGTCGCATCCTGATCCCGACCCAGCGCCTCGCGCCGGCCCGGTAAGCGACGAGCGATGTCCGCCGATAACGACCCCCTCGCGCTCCGGCGCGCGCAGTTCCGCGATGCCGTGCGCGGAGGCGAGCCGCTCGCGATCGCGCGTGCGGCGGACCAGCTCCGCGCGCACGCACGGCAGCTCGGCGCACGCGACCTCGAGACGGTCCGGACGTCCCGTCAGATGCTCGGTCGCGCCATCCGCGACGCGCGGGCCAGGCGGGGTGCCCCCGTCACGCTCGCGCCGGCGGTCGCGATCCCGCTCCGGCATCGACGGCGGTTTCCGTACGCGCTCGGCGTGTCCATTGCGGCGCTCGCGCTCGTGCTGACCGGCCTGCTCGCGCAGCCGCTCCTCGACCGATCCGATCAGACGGATGGCGGCGGCGGTGGGGCGCCGGCGGTCGCCTCCGAAGCGCCGATCGTCGTGATCACCCAGAGCCGAGGCCGGGTCCTCGTCGCCGATGTCGCCGTGGTGGCGGCCGTCGTCGAGCCGGAGGCGACGGTCGCACCCGAAGCCTCGGCGTCGGCGAGCCCTGCCCCGACGGCCGGTGCCGGCGTCGCCCCCGCCGGCGCGAGTCCGAGCGGCAGCGGCGGTCCGGGCAGCGGCAGCGGGAGTGGCAGTGGCAGCGGGACGGGCAGCGGATCTCCGAGTCCGGCGCCGACGGCCACCCGTAGCCCCGCGCCGACGTTCGCGGTGTGCGTGGTGTCGATCCCGCGTGGTTTCGCGCGCCTCTGCGGTCTGGTGGTCGACGCACGAACGGGCCGCGCGATCGCCGGTGCCTGCGTCTCGCTCGGGCCGTGCACCGATCAGTCGGCGCGGACCGATCCGAACGGCCGCTGGGCGTTCCTCCTTCCCGCCGGCAACGGGACGCTCCAGTGGGGCCTCGAATTCCAGAAGGCCGGCTACCTGACCGCGACCTACACGCAGACCTCGCGGCAGGGCTTCATCGCGATCCCGACCCAGCGGCTCGTCGCCGCTCCCTAACTAGACTTCCGCGGTGATCGCGGACCTGCGCGTGCTCGTCGACCGTCGCGAGCTCCTCGCCGACTTCGCGTGGCGTGAGCTGCGGGCGCGCTACAAGGGCTCAGCCCTCGGGTTCGCCTGGAATTTCCTGAACCCGCTGCTCCAGCTCGCGGTGTTCTGGCTGCTGTTCGGCGTCGTGCTCGGCTCGCGTCCGCGCACCGAGACGGGGGAGCAGCCGTTCGCGATCTTCCTGTTCGTCGGCCTGCTGCCCTGGACGTTCTTCAGCAGCTCGCTGATCCTCGGCGCCGCGTCGATCGTGGGCAACGGCGCGATCGTGAAGAAGGTCCGCCTGCCGGTGCAGCTTCTGCCCGCCGCGAGCGTGCTCTCGGCGCTCGTGAACTTCCTCCTCAGTCTGGTCGTCCTCTTCGCGGTGCTCGCGATCTTCGGGCCGAGGCACCCCGAGGGACTCATCTATCTGCCGTTGCTCATGCTGGTCGAGCTCGGCCTCGCGCTCGGCTTCGCGTACCTGCTGGCTGGGCTGAACGTCTTCTATCGCGACGTCGAGCACATCCTCGGGATCCTGCTGATGGCCTGGTACTTCCTCACGCCGATCCTCTTTCCGATCTCGCTCGTCGCGGGTCGCCCGCGAGAGCTGCTCGGACTCTCGCTGAATCCGATGACCGGGATCGTCGTCGGCTTCCAGCGCGCGCTGCTCGACGGGCTGCCGCCGGATTGGGGACTCCTCGCCTGGTCCGCCGCGGTCGCCCTCGCGGTCTTCGTCATCGGCTTCACCTACTTCCGTCGCGCGAAGGACGACTTCGAGAGCGCCCTCTAGACGGCGCAGAACGAGGAACGGCCCCGCGAGCTTCCTCGCGGGGCCGTTCCGATGCGTGGCGCCTGGGCTACTGCGTCGTGATCGTCACCGTCGCGGACGGCAGGCTGCGCGAGAGGTCGCTCGCCGTGTACGTGTCGGTCGCGGGCGGATTCGTCGTCGACGTGACCACGAACCCGACACAACCACCGCTGGTGGTCTTCGGGGTCAGATCGGGACCGGTGGTCGCGTGAGCCGCGCCACCGGTGCTCGAGGTGAACGTGAGGTTGATCGAGTCCGTCGCGCCGGTCACCGTGTTGTTCGCGGCGTCCTTGACGCAGACGGTGATCGTCGACGTCGCCACGCCGTTCGCCGGGATCGGATTCGGCGAGGCCGTCGCGCCGAGGTGTGTCGCGGCACCCGAACCGCTGAACGAGATCGTGCTGGATGCCGGGGTCAGCGAGCCCGATGTCGCGGTCGCGGTGCACGACTCCGCGGTCGCGTCCGAGATGTGGAACGTGACCGTGGTGCCGGTGGACGGAGTGCTGGCCGTCGCCGGGTTACCGGTACCACCGGCGGGCGTCGTGCTGGTCACGGTCGCCCCGCAATGGGTCGTCGTGCTCGGAACGTAGAGGTCCAGGGTGACCGGCGTCGGTCCGAAGACCCTGTTCCCGGCGGCATCCTGGACCTGGACCGTCACGTCGCATGACGATCCGGGGGTGCTGGACGTGGTCGGCGTGTTCACGCAGGTGTTGCCGGTGATGGCGAGCTTCGCGGCCGGGCCGGCCGACAGCACGGATGCGGTCGCCGAGCCGGATGCGAGTCCCGGCACCGAGGCCGTGACCGTGCAGCTGCCCGGCGCGCCGGTCGTGGTGAGCGTGGTCGTTGTGCTGCTCGAGCCCTGCGGGATGGTCGCGGTCGTCGGAGAGACGCTGCAGATCGAGGCGTTGTCCACACTGAAGGTGACCGTCTCGGCCGACGTCGCCGTTGCGGTCGCGCCGGTCGAGTCCTTCAGCGTCGCGGTCACCGACGTCGACTTGGGCGTGCCGGCCGGGAACTCCGACTGGCCGAGCGCCACATCGACCCGGGTCGCCGCGCCCGCGGCGGTGAACGTCACCGTGGTGGTGCAGCCCGTCAGATTCACGGTCGCCGCGGACAGCTGATCCGCGCCGGTGGATCCGGTCGGAGCGGCCGCGAGCGAGAAGGTCGCGACGCCGTTGCTCGTCGTCTTGGTGGACGAGCCGCCGTTCGCGCCACCGTCGAGGCTGCTCGTGACGCCGGCCTGCGACAGCGTGATGCTGCGGCCGTTATCGCTCGTCACGGTGAGGCCATTCGCGTCCTGCACGGCGACGGTGATCGTCGACGTCTGACTCGAGCCGGCGACGAGGCTCGCCGGCGATGCGGTGCAGCCGAGCTTGGCCGGCGCACCGACGGGTGCGGTCGGCGGAACGGTGATCCGCCAGAAGATGCCGTAGTCCTCCATCCACTGCGCGCCCTCGATGAGCGGCCGGATGTAGAGGTCGTACGTGCCGGGGGTCTGCGGTGCCTTAATGCCGAACTGGAACCAGGCGATCTGATTCGGTCCGACGTAGCTCGCCGGCTGGATCGCGACGCGGTTGTAGCGCGGCCATCCGGTGTTCGGCGAGCCGAGCTGGCCGTCACCGCCGAGCGCGCTCGGCTGGTCCTGCCCGGGAACCGGGTTCCACGTGCCGAGGTACGCGACCTGGCCGAGCACCCCGCTCACCCAGCCGAAGGAGCCGGAGTTGTACATCGCGACCACGGCGGTCGCGCTGTCGCCGGGGCAGAGGGTCATGTAGCCGGACTGTCCGTACCACGCGGCGTGGAAGCCCGGGATGCCGGACGGCACGCTCGACGGCGGCGGGATGCCCGGCCCGACGCTCGAGGTGCAGGCCGCGGTCTGCGGCGCGTTCGCGTCGTTGGCCTGGATGCTGGATCCGAGCGCGAGCAGGGACACGACGAGGCTGATGCAGAGCGCCAGAACGGGCAGGCTGCGCATGAAGCTTCTCCTTGCGCGCATGGCGAGACGAGGTCCCCCAGGTCGCGAATTCAGGCCCACCTTACCGGCGAGCGTGGTACCGAGCGGTCCGTCGAAGCGCGGGATCAAGCCCGCAGGCGGCCAGTCGGTCGCAAAGCGCTCAACCGTTCCGGGGATAATCGTCCGAAGAGCATGGAGGGACACCTATCCCCAAGAGAAGTCTGGAAATAGACGACGCCAAGGCCGAGGCGGCCAGGGAGTTCCTGGGCACCCGCTCGCTCAAGGAAACGGTAGATCGGGCCTTGGACACTGTGCTGGCCGTCGCGACTCGCCGACGGATCCTTGATCGCCTGCGGCGTATGGATGGGCTGGACTTGGACAAGCCCGACGTGATGGACGCTGCTTGGCGCTGAGTCTCCACCGTCGGTGTTTGGGCGTGGGCCAAGGGCGCGACAGAACGGAGGCGCTCGCGGCACTCCAACGTTCGATGCGGGAGCTTGCCACGTATCGACTCGAACATGGTCTCGAGATCCCCGGTGCCGGGCCAGCTTGACCGCCGACCACGCGGCGCACGCGCACGACGAGCATGAGGCCCGCTACCGCGAGGGCGATGCCGCGGCGTGGGACCGGCCGATCCGCGACACCGAGCTCTACGACCCGGCGCGACGCGACGTCTACAACTTCATCGATGACACGAAGGTCCGCCACCTGCGCCCGATGCTCCCGCTTGGCGGCAACGCGATCGAGGTCGGCGCGGGGTCCGGGCGGCTGCTCATCCGGCTTGGTCAGGAGCGGCCGTACCGGCTCGTCGCACTGGATTACGCCCCGTACGCCGTGCGCGCGGTGCGTGAGAACCTCCGGCGGAGCGGGCTGCACGGCGACGCGCTGTTCGGCGACGCGCTCGCCCTGCCGTTCGCGGATCGTTCGTTCGACGTCGTGCTATCGGGCGGCTTGCTCGAGCACTTCCGCGAGCCCGGCCTGGTGATCCGCGAGATGGCGCGCGTACTGCGTCCGGGCGGCCTCTTCTACGCGGACATCGTCCCGCGCAAGACGTCGCTGTACCGCTGGGCCGAGCGCGCGCGGATGGCCCACGACGAGCATCTCGCCCTGGGCATTTACGAGAGCGACCTGCCGAAGCGGGCCTGGGCGGCGTTCGCGCGGGACGCCGGACTGCGCGACGTGCGGATCGTCTCGGCCGGCGTGTACCCGCCGTACACGCGCCCGGGCTTCGAGGAGCTGCTCTGGCGGCACCCCGGATTCTTCCGCGCGCTCGACGGCACGCCCGTGGCCGACGTGCTCGGCTTCTTTTACATGCTGACGGGACGCCGATGACCGTCGCCGTTCGCGCCGACCATGTCACCAAGACGTACCGCCTTCACCGCGAGCGTCGCCGCACGTTCAAGGAGGTGGCTCTCCGGCAGCTCATGCCGACCGAGGACGTCCAAGCGCTCCGCGACGTGAGCTTCACGGTCGAGGCCGGCGAAGCGTTCGGCGTCGTCGGGGCGAACGGATCGGGGAAGTCGACGCTGCTGAAGCTCATCGCCGGTACCGCGAAGCCGACCACCGGCACGCTCGAGGTGAACGGCCGCGTCTCGGCGCTGCTCGAGATCGGCGCGGGCTTCCATCCGGACTTCACCGGGCGCGAGAACGCGTACCTGAACGGCTCGCTGCTCGGGATCTCGCGCAAGGAGATGCAGCGTCAGATGCCGGCGATCGAGGAGTTCGCGGATATCGGCCGCTTCTTCGACGCGCCGGTGAAGACGTACTCGAGCGGCATGTACATGCGGCTCGGCTTTTCCGTCGCGATCCACCTGGACCCGGACGTGCTGCTGGTCGACGAGGTCCTCGCCGTCGGCGACGAGTACTTCCAGCACAAGTGCTTCGCCCGCATCGCCGAATTCCGGAAGGCGCGCAAGACCATCGTCCTCGTCACGCACGATCTCGGCGCGGTCGCGCGCCTCTGCGATCGCGCGATCTGGCTCGACCAGGGTGTGGTGAGCGCGTCGGGGACGGTCCGCGACGTGGTGAACGCGTACCACCTCAGGGTCGGCGAGAAGGAGCAGCGCGAGCGCGCGGCCCGCGGCGAGATCGGCGGACGCAAGGGTGACCGCACGGTCGAGATCGTGCGCGCGCGCATCCTCGATCAGGACGGCGCCGAGCGCGTCGTGCTCGAGTCCGGCCGGCCGGCCGCGATCGAGATCGCATATCGCAATCCGCAGCTCGTCGCCGACGCCGTGTTCGGCGTCTGCATCTACCGCGATGACGGGATCTCCGCGTATTGCACGAACACCGCGAGCGACGAGATCACCGTGCCACCGAAGGCCGAGGGCATCGTGCGGTTCGCGATGCCATCGCTCGCCCTCCTTCCGGGCGGCTTCGACGCGGACGTCGGGATCACCGATCCGCAGGACCGCTACTACGACTACCTCGAGAAGGGCATCACTTTCCGGGTCATCGCCGGCCCCGGCCGTGAGCTGGGGATGGCCCGCATCCCGCACCGCTGGGAATGCGAATGACTACGCTCCGGCGGTGAACGACCGGACAACGGACCTGGCGGCGATCCAGGCGGAGATCCGCGAGCGCGTGCAGCGCAAGCGCGCGAGCGGCGCGTACGGCGACGACGTGCGGGCGGCGCTCGAGCTCCCGCTGCCCGGCGGCCGTGCCCTATTCAGCGAGGAGCTCGGCGACCCGCTCCCGGCCCTGCAGGACACCCTGGCCGAGGAGGCCGCGTACGACGCGACGAGCCACCGCCGGTTCGTTGGGGCCCCGATCACGCTCGGTCGCCGCGTCGTCATCGGGCTCGTGCGCTGGTGGGTCGCCGCGATCACGGACCGGCAGGAGCGCATCAATCAGCTGCTCGCGCGCGCGGTCATCGACATGCGCAACGCACCCTCGCCCGAGTTCGACGAAAGACTCGCGCGTCTGGAGCGCGAGTGGCGGCGCTGGCAGAAGGATGAGGTCGCCGCGGAGCTCGAGAGCACGTACTTCGCGGCGCGGTTCTCGGGCGACGAGGAGGTCATCCGCAGCCAGTCCGAGTCGTTCGTGGATCTCTTTCGCGGACGAACGCGCGTGCTCGATCTCGGCAGCGGCCGCGGCACGTTCCTCGAGCTGCTCCGCGACAGGGGCATCGGGGGCTACGGCGTCGATCCGGACGCGAAGATGAACGACGGCGTGCGAGCGCGCGGCCTCGAGGCGATGACCGCGGACGGTCTGTCGCATCTGCGGTCGCTCGAGGCCGGGAGCATCGACGGCCTCTACTGCCGCCATGTCGCCGAGCACGTGCAGCCCGGCGAGCTCGTCTCGATCCTCCGCGAGGCGCGCCGCGCCTTGAAGCCCGGATCGCCCGTGGTCTACGTGACGCCGAACCCAGCGACGCTGACGGTCGGCGCCCACACGTTCTGGCTCGATCCGCAGCATCGCCGGCCGATCCCGCCCGAGCTCTTCCACTTCTATCTGGAGGTCGAGGGCTATGCGCGGGTCGAGACGCGCACCTCGCAGCCGAGCGAGACGCGCCTCGATGAGAGCGTGCCGGCCGGCCCGATCCGCGACAACGTGAAGCTGCTGAACGCGACGCTGTTCGGCGATCGCGACTACGCGGTCATCGGCTGGACGCCCGCTCCGTGACGCGCGTCCACCAGTTCCACCCGGTGCTGGCGCCGGGTGACGCGATGAGCAACCACGTGTTCGCGCTGCAGCAGCGGCTGCGGGACTGGGGCCACGAGGCCCACGCGTACGCGATCGAGGCGAAGGCCGGGACCGATGAGGTGTTGCCGTACCGCCGGCTGTTCCGCGACGTGCGGCCCGACGATCTCGTGCTCCTGCACTTCTCGATGGGGAACGAGGTGTTCACGCAGCTCGCGAAGCTCCGCGCGCGGAAGGTGCTCGTTTACCACAACATCACACCGGCCGAGTTCTTTCGCGGCATCAACGCCCACGCCGCGACGTACGCCCGGCTCGGGCGGCGGCAGCTTGCCGAGCTCGCCCCGGCGATGGAGCTCGCCATCGGCGTCTCCGAGTACAACCAGCGCGAGCTCGACGCCGCCGGCTACGCGCGCACGGCGCACGTGCCGATCCTCATCGACTGGCGGACGTACGACACGCCGCCGGATGACGCGGTCATGGCGCGCTGGGCCGGCGTTGGTCCGCTGCTGCTGTTCGTCGGACGGGTGGCGCCGCACAAGCGCCAGGACGATCTCATCCGCATGCTCGCGTACTACCGCGCGTGCATCGACCCGAACGCCCGGCTCGTCCTGGTCGGCGGGTATCGCGATCAGCCGCAGTACCACGCGCGCCTGGTCGAGCTCGTCAAAGCGCTCCACCTCGAGCCCGCGGTCGCGTTCGCGGGCGCGGTCTCGACACCTGAGCTCGTCGCGTACTTCCGCCGGGCGAGCGCGTTCGTGTCGCTCTCCGAGCACGAGGGCTTCGGCGTGCCGCTCCTCGAGGCGATGCGGTTCGACGTTCCGGTGATCGCCTTCGATGCCGCGGCCGTCGGCGAGACCGTCGGGAGCGCGGGCGTCCTGCTGAAGGAACGCGATCTCGCCCAGGCGGCGGAGGCCGTCGGCCTCGTCCTCGAACGGCCCGAGCTCCGGGAGCAGCTCGTCGCAGCCGGGCGCGAGCGCCTGAAGGCATTCGATCCCGACCGCGTCGCGCTGCGGACCCGCGAGGTGCTCGGCCTGTGAGACTCAGGACCGCGCACCAGTTCGCGCCGACGCTCGCGTACGGCGACGCCGTCGGCAACGACTGTTTCGAGCTGCAGCGCCTGTACTGGTCCCGCGGGGTCCGCTCCGACCTCTTCGCCGCCGAGGCCAAGCCCGAGGTCGCGCAGTTCGTGCAGCCATGGCCCGACCTCGAGAAGGTCCCGGTGGACGGTACCTCCCTGCAGATCCACATCTCGATGGGCAACGATGCCCTCTGGGACGTCGCGAAGCTGCCGCACCGAAAGACGGTCGTCTACCACAACATCACGCCGGCGCACTTCTTCGAAGGGCTGAACGAGCATGCCCGGCGCTACTCGGAGATCGGCCGCGAGCAGCTCGCCGAGTTCGCGAGGGTATCGGAGCTCGGCCTCGCGGACAGCCTGTACAACCAGAAGGAGCTCGTGCGCGCGGGCTTCGCGAAGACGGCGGTCGTGCCGATCATCGTCGATTGGTCCGCGTTCGACGTCGCGCCGGACCCGGCGATCCTGCGCGAGCTCTCGGACGAGCGCACCGACATCCTCGCCGTCGGGCAGATCCTGCCGCAGAAGGCCGTGCACAAGGTCGTCGCGGCATTCGCGAAGTACCGCGAGAGCGATCCGACCGCGCGGCTCTGGCTCGTCGGCTCGCACGCGATGTCGGAGGCGTACCTCGCGCAGGTGCGCGAGGCGATCCGGGCCCACGGCCTCGAGGACGCCGCCACGCTCACCGGATCGGTGCCGATGTCCGCGCTCGTCGCCTACTACCGGGGCGCGACGGCCTTCGTCACGCTCTCCGAGCACGAAGGGTTCTGCGTACCGCTGCTCGAGGCGATGCGCGCCGGCCTGCCGGTGGTCGCGAGCGACGCCGGCGCCATCCCGGACACGCTCGGCGATGCCGGGATCCTCCTGGGGGCCACCGACCCCGATACCGTCGCGGCCGCGCTCGAGCGGACCGTCCGCGACGCGGCACTGCGGAAGGATCTGATCGCCCGCGGCCGGCGCCATCTCCTCGCGTTCACGCCGGAGGCCGTGGCGGACGATCTGGATCGCGCGCTCGCGCTCGCCGAATGGGAGCTCCCGGCTTTCCGCCCGCGGGAGCTCGCGGTCGTCTCGAGCGACCGGCGGTCGGGCATCCATCACTACGCCCTCGCGGTGTGCGACGGCCTCCGCGCTGCCGGCCACCACGCGACGTTCGTCGGCACGAAGCACCTCGACGCGGCCGATCTCACACAGAAGCTGCGCTACGTCAGGAAGGGCACGGACGCGGTGATCTTCGAGCACGAGGCCGGGATCTACAGCGACCTGCCGTTCGTCCGCGCGCTCGCGCGCCTTCGGCTGCGCGGGATCCCGTCGGTCCTGTCGATGCACGAGATCGAGCCGGAGAAGTTCCATCACTACCGCAAGCTGTCGCACGCCCTCCACTACCGGCCGAGCTACGCGTGGTACCTCGAGTGGGTCCGCGCGCTGTCGGTCGCGCTGCGCATCGCCGTGTGGTTCCTCGCGTACCGCGCGATCCTGGCACTCATGGGCTGGCTGCCGGCGCGGATCCTCGTCCACTCGCACCGCTCGAACTTCTGGGTCGGCCTGCTCACGCGCGACGAGCGCAAGCGCGACCTCGTGCCGCTCGTGGTGATGCCGCTCGAGGACACCGCGCTGCCGAACGATGCAAGCGAGAAGCGCGCGCTCCGCGAGCGGCTCGGACTGCCACAGGACGCGTTCGTGTTCGTGTCGCCGGGATTCTTCTTCAGGCGCAAGCGGTACATCGAGGTGATCGAGGCGCTGCCCGACGACGCCGTCCTCGTGCTCTCCGGGACGGAGTCGCAGTGGGAGCGCGGCTACTTCCAGGAGGTCGCGGACGTCGCGGCTGCGCATCCGAACGTCATCCTCAACACCGACTACGAGACGATGGGCCAGTACGTCGTGGCCTCGGACTGCGTCGTCCTGTTCTACGAGGACGTGTTCCAGAGCGCGGTCGTGACGCAGGCGATCTGGGCCGGCCTGCCGTGCATCTTCTCGGACACGCCGGGCTTCCGGCTCTACGAGGGTGCCGGCCTCGTGGCCCGCGACACGGCGCAGCTCGCCCGCGTGATGCGCGAGATCCAGCGGCCGGAGCTCTATGCGCGCTGCGTGCGCCAGGTCGGCATCCTCCGGCGGCTCCTCTCGCCCGAGCGCAACGCGATGCGCTACCTCATCGGCCTGCGGTGACCGGCCGGCGGCTCCTGCTGGTCGTCCAGCGTTACGGTGCCGAGGTCGTCGGCGGATCCGAGCAGCACGCGCGCCTCGTCGCGCAACGGCTCGCACGGCGGCACACGGTCGAGATCGCGACGACGACGGCGCTCGACTACTGGACCTGGGCGCCGTACTACCGCGCGGGCAACGACTTCCTCGACGGTCTGCTTGTTCGCCGATTCGCGGTGACCGCCGGTCGCGACCCGGAGTTCAAGGCGTTCGAGCGTCGCGTCCTCGAGGAGGACCATCATGTCCGCGACGAGCTCGCCTGGCCGGACCATCAGGG
>DATCQC010000043.1:0-5394 GCA_036569685.1 Candidatus Limnocylindria bacterium
GCTCGCTCTATACCGAGGACGCGCGCCTCCCGATGCTCGTGACGATCGCGCTCGCGCTCCCGGTCGCGATGATCTTCGCGCTCGTCATCGCGCGCGCCGTCCGAGACGATGCGCAGGGTCCGGCCGGCTAGGTCCTCGCGATCCCGATGGCGGAAAGGAGCAGCTTCCGCTGCAGCTCGAGCGCATCGGGAACGCTCCCGCCGAGCTTCGCGAACCAATCGGCGTGCGCGCCGAGCTCCGACGCCCACTCGGCCGGATCGACACGGAGCGCCGTGGCCAACCGGTCGGGAGCGAGATCGAGGCCGTCGAGGTCGAGGTCGCTCGGGCGAGGCACCCAGCCGATCGGCGTCTCGATGGCGCCGACACGGCCGGTCGCGCGGCCGATGATCCACTCGAGGACCCGCATGTTCTCGCCGTAGCCGGGCCAGAGGTACTTGCCGGCGGCATCCTTGCGGAACCAGTTGACGATGAAGAGCTTCGGCGGATCGGGGATCCGCGCAGACATCTCGAGCCAGTGCGCGAAGTACGAGCCCATGTCGTAGCCACAGAACGCGAGCATCGCCATCGGGTCGCGCCGAACGACCCCGACCTGGCCGGTGATGGCCGCGGTCGTCTCCGCGCCGGCGGTCGCGCCGAGGTACACGCCTTCGATCCAGTTGAACGACTGGACGACCAGCGGCACCGTCGACGACCGACGCCCTCCGAACAGGATGGCCGAGATCGGCACGCCCTTCGGATCCTCGGCGAAGCGCGAGAGCGCGTTGTTGTTGGACATCTGCACGGTGAACCGGCTGTTCGGGTGCGCGGCGTACTCGCGCGAGCCCTTCGTCCACGGCCGTCCGCGCCAGTCCAAGAGACGCTCCGGCACCTCGCCGTCCATGCCCTCCCACCAGACGTCGCCGTCCTCGGTCAGCGCGACGTTCGTGAAGAACGCGTTCCGCTCGAGCATCCGCATCGCGTTCGGGTTCGTGAGGTAGTTCGTGCCGGGCGCGACGCCGAAGAAGCCGAACTCCGGATTCACCGCGTACAGGCGGCCATCCTCACCGACGCGCATCCACGCGATGTCGTCGCCGACGGTCCGGATCTTCCAGCCGTTGAGCGCCGGTGGCGGGACGAGCATCGCGAGATTCGTCTTGCCGGACGCGCTCGGGAACGCGCCGGCCACGAAGTGCGTCTCGCCCTCCGGGCTCTCGGCCTCGAGCAGCATCATGTGCTCCGCGAGCCAGCCCTCGTTCCGCGCCTGATAGCTCGCGATCCGCAGCGCCAGGCACTTCTTGCCGAGGAGCGCGTTGCCGCCGTAGCCCGAGCCGACGGACCAGATCGTGTCGTCCTGCGGGAAGTGACAGATGAACCGCCGCTCCGGGTCGCAATCCGCGACGGAGTGCAGCCCGCGGTTGAAATCGTCCGACGTGCCGAGCCGATCGAGCGCGACCTGGCCCATGCGGGCCATCATCCGCATGTTGAGCACGACGTAGATCGAATCGGTCAGCTCGATGCCGACCTTCGCGAACGGCGAGTCGGACGCGCCCATCACGTAGGGCACGACGTGCATCGTGCGACCCTTCATCGCGCCGTCGAAGATGCGGGCCAGCTTCCGGTAGGCGTCGGCCGGCTCCATCCAGTTGTTCGTCGGCCCGGCCTCGGCCTTGGTCGGCGTGCACACGAACGTGAGCTCCTCGGTACGCGCGACGTCGTTCGGGTTCGAGCGATGGAGGTAGGAATTCGGCCGCTTCTCGCTATTGAGCGGGATGAGCACGCCGGTGGCGATCGCCTCATCGAGGAGCGCCTTCGCCTCGTCCCCCGAGCCGTCGCACCAGTAGATCTGGTCGGGCTGGCACAGCTTCGCCATCTCGGTGACCCACGAGACGACGTGACCGTTCGAGTACGCCTTGTCCTTTACCGCGAGCACAGCGATCTCCTCCGGGCAGCGAAGAGCGAAAGGATATTCGTCAGGAGGCTAGGCGGTCTTCGCGGGCTGCGTCGCGAGCGCGTACGCGACGGCATCCTCCAACTTCATCGCGAGTCCGCGTTGCACCGCCGGCTGCCGCTCGTTCGGGATCGTCTCGGGCTGCGCGCGATCCTCCGTCTGCCCGAAGATCGCGGTGAGGCCGATGCCGGTCTTCCGCGCGAGGGCGGCCCACGCACCGACCAGGACATCGTGCCGTTCGAGATCGCCGGCGGCCTTCGCGAGCTCGCTGAAGTCGCTGAGCATCAGCACCATGCCGCTGATGTCACCCGCGGTGCTGAACAGGCCGACCGCCTCCGCCCACTCGCGGCGCGCGCTCTCGAGGTCACCGAGCTTGAGGTCGACGAGCCCGGCCATGTGCAGATCCCACGCGAGGTCGAATTGGTTCGACAGCTTCCGGTGCTGCTGCAGCGCCTCGTCGACCGTCCGTCGCGCGAACAGGAGGTCTTCGCGGGTGTGGCCCTGACCGCCGGAGACCACGTTCGACAACGCGAACGAAGCCCGTCCGATGCCGGCGCCGTCGCCGAGCTCGCGAAACAGGGCGAGCGCCTCTTCGAGGAGGACGCGGCCGCGGACCATGTCGTTGGTCGGGATGGTGTACGCGAACGACAGGTTGTACGCGGCGAGCGCGATCTCCTTCGGATCCCCGATCTCGCGCGCGAGGTCGAGGGCTGCGCCGTAGTGCGTGAGCATCGCCAGATCGCCCATCCAGTAGACGAGCCCGCCGAGCGCCTCGAGCGCGCGCAGGCGAAGCTCGGGTGTCGCGCCGGGGACGGCGACGGCGCGCTCGGCCCAGCTCCGGCCCTCCCGGAGGTACCCGCGGCTCTGCCAGAAGCGCCAGAGCGCGGACACAAGGCGCGCGGCCTCATCGGCATGGCCGTCGGAGATCGCGAATTCGAGCGCAGCGCGTAGGTTGTCGTGCTCGAGGTCGACCGCATCGAGCCACCGCTTTTGGTCCTTTCCCTGAAGCTCGGGCCGCGCACGTTCGGCGAGTACCTGGTACGCGGCCAGATGTCGCGTCCGCAGGTCCGTCGCCTCGCCGCGCTCGGCGAGCCGCTCGAGCGCGTACTCGCGGATCGTGACCAGCATCCGGAACCGTGGCTCGCCGTCGACCTCGCTCTGGCGGAGCAGGCTCTGCTCGACGAGCTCGCTGACTCCCTCGAGCACGTCGACCCCGATATCGCTCGAGGGCCCGCACACCGCTTCGAGCTGCTCGAGCTGCGCGCCGCCGACGAACACCGCGCATCGGGCGAAGAGCCGCTGCATCCCCTGGTCCAGCAGGTCGTAGCTCCAGGCGATCGCGCCGCGGAGCGTCCGCTGGCGATCGGTCCGGTCGCGCGACGGGCTCGCGAGCAGGTCGAGGCCCTGCCGCAGGCGCGGGAGCATCGCCTGCGGTGTGAGCAGCTTCACCCGCGCGGCCGCGAGCTCGATCGCCAGCGGCAGCCCGTCGAGGTGGAACACGATCTCCGCCACGGCGGACGCGTTCTCCGCGGTCACCATGAAGTCCGGCTTCACCGCGCGCGCGCGTTCGATGAACAGCCGCACCGCGTCGGACTGGGCCAGCACCTCGAGCGACGGCAGCCGCTCCGGGTCGGGCAGCTCGAGCGGCGGGACCGGAAGCTCCTGCTCCCCGGAGATCCGCAGCGGCGCGCGGCTCGACGTGACGACCTTCAGTCCGCGTGCGGCGTCGAGCAGCACCGAGACCGTCGGCGCCGCGCCGAGGATCTGCTCGAAGTTGTCGAGCACCAGCAGGAGCGTCTTGTCCCGCAGGTGCTCCGTGACCCGGTCGATCGGCAGCTCGCTGCCGCTCACCTGCACGCCGAGCGAGTGCGCGATCGTCGACGGCACCAGCTCGGGGTCGCTGATCGGCGCGAGGGGCACCCAGAACGCGCCGTCGGGGAACGACGCCGCAGCCTCGGCCGCCAGCTGCAGCGAGAGGCGCGTCTTGCCGGTACCGCCGGGACCGGTGAGCGTGAGGAGCCGCGTGCCGTCCAGCAGCTTCAGGCCGTCGCGGATCTCGGCCTCGCGGCCGATGAACGTCGTGATCTGCGTCGGCAGGTTGTTCGGGGTGCGGTCCAACGATCCGAGCGGCGGGAAATCGCTCGGGAGTCCGTCGATGACGAGCTGGTAGATGCGTTCGGGCTGCGCGAGATCCTTCAGCCGGTGGTCGCCGAGGTCGCGCAGCTGCACGCCCTGCGGGAGATCGGCGCCCGCGAGCATCCGTGTCGCGGCCGAGGCGAGGATCTGGCCGCCGTGCGCGACGGCGGCGATGCGCGCCGCGCGGTGGACGTCGATACCGACGTAGTCCGCGCCGGCCTTCTCGCTGGCCGGCGTGCCCTCGCCGGTGTGCATCCCCATTCGCACGCGCACGACGGCGCCGTGCGGGAACGCGGTCTGCGCGAGGGCCCGTTCCGCATTGGCGGTGGCCTCGAGCGCGTCCTGCGCGGTCGCGAACACCATGAACAGCGCGTCGCCCTCGATCCGGACCTCGTAGCCCTTGGCGAACGCGCCGCGGAGGGCGTCGGTGTGCGCCTCGAGGACCTCGTGGTAGCGGTCCGTTCCGAGGGCGTTGAGCAGCTTCGTCGACCCCTCGATGTCAGTGAACAGGAAGGTCAGGGTGCCGCGCGGGAGTTGACCGGTCGCCACACGTGGATTGTCGGCTCCGCGTCGGCCGGTTGCCAGCGCGTCCCGGCGGGCCTAGACATTTCCCATGGCCAGCGCATCGGCGCACCTCATCGACACGCTTTCGGGCATCTCCCTGTTCGCGGACGTCGCAGCGGCCGAGCTGAACTCGATCGCGCACGATGTGGACGAGCGGCGCTTCGCCGACGGTGAGCGGATCATCCGCCAGGGCATCACCGGCTCGGCGTTCTACCTCATCCTCGAGGGCGAGGCGTCCATCCGCCTAGACGGCAAGGACTACGGGACGCTCGCCCGTGGTGACTTCTTCGGCGAGATCTCGATCCTGCTCGGCGAGCCGCCGGTCGCGGACATCATCGCGGCGCGCAGCCTCCGCTGCGCGATCATCGCAGGCCCTGCGCTCGAGGCGTTCATGATCACGCACCCGACCGTGATGTACCGGATGCTGAGGGCCGAGGCGCGCAAGCTCCAGAGGGCCACCAGCTGGAGAACTTGAACGAGCGACGAGCGGCTTTGCCGCGAGGAGCGAGACGACCAGCCCTGAGCTAGTCGCTGGCCGAAGGCCAGCGATTGAGCAGAACCTAGCGACGCAGCCGCATCCGCCAGGCGAGTACCCGGTCGTCGTCGTCGGCAGCGGCCCGGGCGGGCTCCAGCTGTCGTACTCCCTCGGCCGGGCCGGGGTGAAGCACGCGGTCATCTCCGCGGATCCCGGACCCGGCGGCATGTTCCGCAAGTGGCCGTTCTTCCAGCAGCTGCTTTCGTGGACGAAGCCGTTCGCGCCGGAGGAG
>DATCQC010000044.1:0-13327 GCA_036569685.1 Candidatus Limnocylindria bacterium
CAATCATGCTTCCGCGTGAATACGACCCGCCCGTCGCTCGAATGTGCCAGCACCAGCACGACCGGTAGTGCGTACGTGGGCCGGAACCATTTGCACGATGGGCAGGTCGGATTGAGGCGTGTGTCGCTCGGTTGTACGAGCGCCGTTCCGCAAAGCGCGCAGAACCGCCAGTCGGGCAGCGCGCTCACTTCTCGTTCGCCGCCGGCTTCGCGATGACCTCCTCGATCACCTCGTAGGAGAAGCCGCGAGCAACGAGATATTGGTGGATCTTGCGCTTGCGCTCGCTCTCGTCCATCGACAA
Organism: Candidatus Limnocylindria bacterium; assembly: GCA_036569685.1. Classification (GTDB taxonomy): domain Bacteria; phylum Chloroflexota; class Limnocylindria; order P2-11E; family P2-11E; genus UBA4735. Next base: position 302 of record DATCQC010000044.1, read on the forward strand.
CCAGCGCGTCATCGGCCGACGGATCGATTCCCGCGCGCGCTTCGTTTCCGCCTCGGGATCGGCCTCGCCGAGAACGACGTCGATCGTCTCGCGCGCGACGCCTCTCTGCATGAGCTCGCTCACGATCGCGCGCTGGCCCTTCGGCCGGAACTTCGCGCGCTGCTCGACCCAGTACCGGGCGAACGCCTCGTCGTCGACGTAGCGCTGCGCCCGGAGCTGGTCGATCGCCTTGTCCTGCTCGGCGTCATCGAAGCGCTTCGTGCGCAGGTGCCGCTTGATCTCCGAGACGCTGCGGGGACGCGAGGCGAGATAGCGGACGGCCGCGTCGTAGGCATCGCCGGCCGGCGCTGCGTCGCGTGCGGGCCGGCTAGCCTTCCTCATCCGGGCCGCCGACCGGGATGGCGCCCGACTTCTCGCGGACCTTCGCCTCGACCTCGGCCGCGACGTCGGGGTGGTCGCGGAAGAACTGCTTCGCGTTCTCGCGGCCCTGGCCGAGCCGGGTCTCGCCGTAGTTGAACCACGCGCCGTACTTCGTGACGACGCCGGTGAGGAGGCCCATGTCGACGAGCCCGCCCTCGCGCGAGATCCCCTCGACCGCGCGCATCTCGAGCTCGGCGATCCGGAACGGCGGCGCGACCTTGTTCTTCACGACCTTCACGCGCACGCGCCGTCCGATGACGTCCGTCCCGTTCTTGATCTGCTCGATCCCCGCGACATCGAGACGCATCGAGGCGTAGAACTTCAGCGCCTTGCCGCCGGTGGTCGTGATCGGGCTTCCGAACATCACACCGATCTTCTCGCGCAGCTGGTTGATGAAGATCACGGTGGTCTTCGTCTTGGGGATCGTGCCGGTGAGCTTGCGGAGGGCCTGGCTCATCAGCCGCGCCTGCATGCCGACGTGCGAGTCCCCCATCTCGCCCTCGATCTCGGCCTTCGGCACGAGCGCCGCCACCGAGTCGATGACGACGAGGTCGACCGCCCCGCTCCGTACGAGCGTGTCCGCGATCTCAAGGGCCTGCTCGCCATTGTCGGGCTGCGAGATCAAGAGCTCGTCCGTGTTCACGCCGCAGGTCCGCGCCCAGCCGGCGTCGAGCGCGTGCTCGGCGTCGATGAACGCCGCGGTCCCACCGGTCTTTTGGACGGACGCGACGGCGTGGAGCGCGAGCGTCGTCTTTCCGGAGGCCTCCTGGCCGTAGATCTCGATGACCCGGCCGCGGGGATAGCCGCCGACGCCGAGGGCGAGGTCGAGCGCGAGGGAGCCGCTCGGGATGACGTCCATGGTCTGGGTGCCCTCGGCCCCCAGCTTCATGATCGAGCCCTTCCCGAACTGCTTTTCGATCTGAAGGATGGCCGCGTCGATGGCCTTGGTCTTCTCGCTCACCTTCTTGGACCCCTCGGACGACAACGGCACGGACTTGCTCGGCACCGCCACCGCTAGAACTTCTCTTTGCGCTTGGGCTTGATGACCTCGAAAGCCATCGGATTCACTGGGGCGACGGTGCCGTGCTTCTTGAGCTCCTTCTCGAGCTGCTCTTTGGACTTTTTCTTGGCCTTCTTGCCGCCAGCGTCTCCGCCACCAGTGGGCATGTGCCTTCCCTCCATGGACCCGTTTGGAAGCAAATCGAGCATAGCAGCGCACAACGGCTGCCTAGACTTGCGCGAATGTCCGAACCGAAGCGCCAAGCGCGAGTGACGACGAAGACCGGCGACGCGGGTGACACGTCGCTCTTCGGTCCGGGCCGGATCCGCAAGACCGACGCGCGGATCGAGGCGCTGGGCGATCTCGAGGAGACCCAATCGGCCATCGGCGTCGCCCGCGCGATCGCGACGGGTTCCGTCGCCGAGACGCTGCTCGAGCTGCAGCGCGCGCTGTACGTCGCGATGTCCGAGGTCGGCACGCCGGAGAGCGATCGCGGGCGGCTTCCGAAGCGGATCGACGCGACCGCGGTCGCCGAGCTCGAGGAGCACGCCGCCGCGATGCGCGCGACGGTGGACATCGCCGCCCGGTTCGTGATCCCCGGCGAGGACGAGCTCTCCGCGCGGCTCGATCTCGCGCGCGCGGTCTGCCGGCGAGCTGAGCGACGGCTGGTCGCGCTGGCCGATGGCGGGCACATCGACGGCGAGCACCTGCTGCCGTGGGTGAACCGGCTGTCGGACGTGTTGTTCGTGCTGTCGCGAGCGGTCGAGCCGGGCGCGCGCCCGGCCAGCGAGAGTTAGCTCAGCGCAGCCATGGCGGTGCTTCCCACTTGTCGGGGAGCACCGTGACCTTCACCGGCATCTCCGCGGCCTGCTCGGACACCGACTGGATCTGGTTGATCAGCATCGGGCCGTACGGGCAGAACGGCGTGGTGAGGACCATCTTGATCTCGGCTTCCTCGTTGGCGAACACGACCTCGCGGATGAGATCGAGGTCGATCACCGACAGGCCGATCTCGGGGTCGAGCACGGCCTGGAGGGCGTTGAGGACCTTCTCCTGCTTCGCCGCGTCGGAGACGATGGGCGTGGTGTCTTCTGTCATGAAGCCATTGTCTCACCTCGTGGCGAGCTGACCGTCACGAGGATGGCGGCGAGGGCGGGTATGAGGGCGTTGTACGTGTCGCTCCCCGTCGCGAAGGACACGGCGAAGATCGCCCACGGCAGGAGGACCGCCGCGCCCACCAGCGCGACGAGGAGCACCCGCCGGTCGGGCGGCGCGGCCCGCGCTGCCGCCGCCGAGACCACGGCCCACGGCAGCAACAAGAAGAGATGGTCGTACGTGTAGGCGTACGGCACCGCGAAGAGCGAGACCGCCATGGCGATCCCGCCGCGCGTGACGCGGTCGATCCGCCGGCCGCGGGCGAGCAGCCCGATCGCGCCGAGCAGCGCCACGATGAACACGACCGCGAACCGCGCGTCGCCGAACAGCAGGCTCGCGAGGCCGGCCGCGGTCGGCAGCGGCCGGGCGATCTCGACGCGGTTCGTCGTGAGCTCCCGAAGCCATTCGCCCGGCCATGCGGGGAACGCCGCGATCGACGCGGCGGCGAGGACGACGAGCGCGGCGGCGGCCGACAACACGAACCGCGCGCTCGCGCCTCGGAGCAGCGCGAGCCCGTAGAGGCCGGCGAGCTGCGGCTTCAGCGCGAGCAGCGCCGTCGCGATCCCGGCCCGAGCCGGACGGGCGATCACCGACAAGCCGAGCAGCGGGAAGAGCACGCCGGTGAGCTGCCCGAACGTGAGCACCTGAATGAGCGAGAGCGAGCCCGCGGCGAGCGCCGCCACGAGCAGCGCGGGCGCGCCCGTCGCGCGGATCACCAGCGCGACCCCGGCGAGGACGCCGGCGATAAGGAGCGCGCCCCACACGCCCGCGGCGGCGTCATATGGCAGGAGCGCGAGCGGTACGAAAGCGAGAGCGCTCCAGTACGGATAGGCGAACGCCCCGGGGCATGGTGTCTTCACCACGCGATCGCCCTGGACGCGCGCCGGGTCCGCAGTGAGCGCCGCCCAGGTCGGTCCGTCGTACGGGTCGACGCCGCGGACCACGGCGGTCCCGCCGTGATAGAAGCACCAGAGGTCGTGGTACTCCCACGAGCCAGCGACGTAGGCGAGCACCGGTCCCGCGAGGACGACGGCGATCGCGAGCGCGATCAGGCCGGCGGCGCGTCGTCCCACAACGTCGCACGCTGCGGCGGCGTGATCCCGAGATGCCTGTACGCGCGCTCGGTCGCGATCCGCCCGCGGGGAGTGCGCTGGAGATAGCCCTCCTGCAGGAGGTATGGCTCGTACACGTCTTCGATCGTCTCGGTGTCCTCGCTCACCGCGGCGGCGAGCGTCTCGAGCCCGACCGGCCCGCCCGAGAACTTCTCGACGATCGCCGAGAGCAGCATCCGATCGACCGCGTCGAGGCCGACCTCGTCCACCTCGAGAGCAAGAAGCGCCTCCTTTGCGACCGCAAGCGTGATGACGCCGTCATGCTTGACCTGCGCGTAGTCGCGGACCCGCTTGAGCCACCGGTTCGCGATCCGCGGCGTGCCCCGTGAGCGGCGCGCGATCTCCGTGGCCGCGGCCGGCTCGATCGAGACACCGAGGATCCGCGCCGAGCGTGTCACCACGAGCTCGAGCGAGGCCGGCGTGAACAGGTCGAGCCGGTACGTCGCGCCGAAGCGGTCGCGCAGCGGCGAGGACAGGCGGCCGATCCGCGTCGTCGCGCCGACCAGCGTGAACCGCGGTACGGGCAGGCGGAGCGTCCGCGCGCCCGGTCCCTTGCCGAGGACGATGTCGAGATGGAAGTCCTCCATCGCCGGATACAGCACCTCCTCGACGATGCGCGGCAGGCGATGCACCTCATCGACGAACAGGATGCTGCCGGGCTCGAGGTTCGTGAGGATCGCGGCGAGGTCGCCGGCCCGCTCCATCGCCGGGCCGCTGGTCACCCGGATCGGCACGCCGAGCTCATGCGCGATGACGTTGGCGAGCGACGTCTTCCCCACTCCGGGCGGGCCGTACAGCGCGACGTGCTCGAGCGACTCCTTCCGGCCCTTCGCCGCGTCGATGAGGATGCGAAGGTTCGCCTTCACCTTCTCCTGGTTGATGTACTCGTCGTCGGAGAGGCGGCGCGGGCGCAGGGTCGTCTCGAGCGAGTGCTCCTCCTCGCGCGCGACCGGGGCCACCGGCCGCTGCGTCACCTGGCCGCGGCCTCGCGCGCGCGCCGCACGATGTCCACGAGTCGGTCGGCGGCCACGTCCTGCGGGACGAGCTCCGCCTCCGTCGACGCGCGCGGTTTCAGCTCGACGCTCTTGGACGCGAGCGATCGTTTGCTCACCGTGACCCGGAACGGGATGCCGATGAGGTCCGCGTCGGCGAATTTCACGCCCGCTGATTCGTCGCGGTCGTCGAACAGCACCTGGACGCCCTTCTCCTCGAGCGTCGCGACGAGCCCGTCCGCGGCCGCCCGAACGGTCTCGTCGTTCATCGGCAGCGCGACGACGTGCACCTCGTACGGCGCGACGGCGAACGGCCAGATGATCCCCCGGTCGTCGTGGCTGGTCTCGATGATGGTTTGGACGGCGCGGCCGACGCCGATCCCATACGAGCCGCCGACGAACAGCTTGCGGGTGCCGTCCTCGGCGAGATAGGTCGCGTTCATCTTCTGGGCGTAGTAGGTGCCGTACGCGAAGATGTTGCCGACCTCGACACCACGCTTCACCTGCAACGGCGTGCCGCACTTCGGGCACGCGTCGCCTTCGACGATGTCGTGCACGTCGAGCGCTTCGGCGCTGAAGTCGCGGCCCAGGGCGACATCCCGGAGGTGCGTGTCCTTCTTGTTCGCGCCTGCGACGTAGGGGCGGCCCGCGACGACGCTCGTGTCGACGAGCACCGCGGTCTTGAGCCCGACCGGCCCGATGAAGCCAGGGAGCGAGCCCGCGGCCGCGAAGTCGGCGTCGCCGGCGAAGCGGATCTCCCCGACGCCGAGCCGTTTGCGGAGCTTGGCCTCGTTCAAGGTGCGATCGCCGGGGAGCACGACGGCGACCGCCTTGCCGGCCGCGTCCTTGACGAGCAGCGTCTTCAGGAACGCGCCCGCGGGGAGCTTGAGCGACGCCTCGAGGGCGTCAATGCTCGTCGTGCCGGGCGTGGCGATCTCGCTGCGAGCCGCCGCCGCGGCCGACGGCGCGGCGTCGGCGATGCGGCGGGTCGCCCGCTCGAGATTGGCGCTGTAGTCGCCGGTCGGGCAGATCGCGATGCGATCCTCACCCACATCGGTCAGGACCTGGAACTCGTGGGCGATATCGCCACCCATCGCCCCCGTGTCCGATTCGACGCTGATCGCGTTCAGGCCCATCCGCTGGAACGTCCGCACGTACGCCCCGTGCTGCGCCGCGTACGACTTCTCGAGGCCCGCTTGGTCCATGTCGAACGAGTACGCGTCCTTCATCACGAACTCGCGCACCCGGAGGAGGCCGGCCCGCGGGCGCGCCTCGTCACGGCCCTTCGATTGGAAGTGGTAGACCATCGCCGGCAGCTGGCGGTACGAGAGGATCTCGCTCATCGCATGGAGGTGGACGAACTCCTCGTGCGTGTAGCTCACCATGAACTCGCGGCCGTTGTGGTCCTTCGTCCGGAACGTGATCGGCTCGAGCAGATCCCACCGGCCGGTCATCTTCCACACTTCGGCGGGCGTCAGGACCGGCATCTCCATCTCCTGCGCGCCGATGCGGTCCTGCTCCTCGCGGATGATCTGCTCGACCTTCTGGGCGACCCGGAAGCCGAGCGGCAGCCAGGTGTAGAGGCCCGCGGCGAGCGGGCGGGCGATGGCCGCGCGGAGCATGAGCTGGTGACCGGGCGTCTGAGCGTCCGCGGGAGCGTCCCGCAAGGTCCGGCCGAACATCCGCGACATGCGCATGCGCGAATTGTCGGCGAAACGCGGACTGGCACGCTTTGCGCATGGCTTCGCCGATCTAGGAGGCGATCATGCAGCCCGACCAGCTCACCGCGCAGCTAGTGGCGGAGCTCCTCGGCATCGGAGCCCTCGGGCTCGCCATCCTCTGGCAGCCAAAGCACAGCTGCCGGTGGCAGAACTGTCCGCACCACGGCAAGACCGTCCAAGAGGAGGTCCGCCTGGAGCGTGAGCTCCGCGAGCGCAAGGCTGGCCGGAGCGACTCCGACCGCTAGACCGGCCGGCGGCTAGGGCCGGTCGCCGGTCCCTTCGCGCCGGTTGAGCGTCACGAGGTTCGAGGCGGTCGAGTCCATCTTGGAGTTGCCATCGAACTGCACGCCCTTGTCGACCATGAGCGACGGCGTCGTGATGTCGCCCTTGACCTTCGCCGGCTTGTGGAGCTCGACCATCTCGGTCGCCTTGATGTTCCCGGTGACCTCGCCGTTGATGACCACGGAGCCGCAGGTGATGTCGGCGGTCACCTTGGCGCCCTCGCCGATGATCAGCATGTCGTTCGTGCCGATCTCGCCGGTGAAGGTCCCGTCGATCCGGACCGTGCCCTCGAAGTTCAGCTTGCCGTCGAACTCGGAGCCCCGGCCGAGGAGCGCGTTCAGGGCGCTATCCGCTGGTGTGTGTGCTCGATCCTGCATGGTGGTGGCCCCCTTCAGATCCTTCATCGCCCATTTGGAACGGCGAACGTCGGCGAATGGTACGCGGGGCCCGCTAGAGAACGGTCGCGAACTCGTCCCAGAGCCGGGACTGGGTCTCCGGGGTGAACTTCAGCCGGGGGTCCTGCTTCCGGTAGACGAGCTCGGTCTGCTCGCCGTACATGGTCTGGAGGTGGACGAGCATGTCCAGGGCCTCCTGCCGAAGCTCGGGGTCCCGCCACTTCAGGACGACCGCGCGCACGCGCTGGGAGCGCTGGTGGAAGCGGTCGACGTGGACCCACTCCTTGCCTTCCGGCCAGCGCTGCTCGTCGAAGCGGATGCCCTGGATGAACACCGTGTCGATGAGGTCGGCCTTCCGGAGGTCGTTGCCCGTGAACTCGTTCGTCGCCCGGCGGGGGTCGAGGTGCTGCGCCGCGAGGCCCCACGGGCGGCCGTAGAACCGGCACTTCGTGATCGGACCGGAGAACGTGCAGTCGACGAACTCGGCGCAGGTCGCCTGCCACTTCTCAAGGTGCGAGTCGGCGAACGTGCAGCCCTCGAACCGGGTCTGGCCCGGGTCGGCCTTCGACAGGTCGGCGCCGTCGAACCGGCAGTCCTTGAAGATGCTCTGGATCGGGCTCGAGAAGAGCGGCTGCCACTTGCGGTCGAATACGAGCCCCCGGAAGTCGCAGTTGATGAAGGTGCAGGCGTCAGGCGTGAAGCGCGAGAACGCCGACTTGCGGAAGTCGACGTCCGCGATCGTCGCTCGCCGGATGTGGACGACGCCGCTCGACGCGTCGACGTTGAGCGCTACGTCCGTGTCCCTGCCGGCACCGACCGACCCGGCGTGAGCTGGCCCTTGTGCGACAGCTTCGGCGCCTTCTGCGAATACGGCTCCTTGCCGTTCTCGATCAGGATCTTGTCGATCTCCGCGAGGAGCGCATCCATGAGCTCGGCCTCAGGGTAGACGCCGACCACCTTGCCCTTGCGGAAGATCGCGCCCTTGCCCACGCCGCCCGCGATCCCGACGTCGGCGTCCTTCGCCTCGCCCGGCCCGTTCACCTCGCAGCCCATGACCGCGATCTTCATCGGGACCGGCAGCGCCCGGAGGCGCTCCTCGGCGACCTTCGCGAGCGGGATGAGGTCGATGTCCGCGCGGCCGCAGGACGGGCACGCCACGAGGGTGAGCCCCTGGTCGCGCAGCTCGAGCGACTTCAGCATGTCGAACGCGGCCTTCACCTCCATGACCGGGTCCTCGGAGAGCGACACGCGGATCGTGTCGCCGATGCCCTCGTACAGGAGCACACTCATGCCGGCGGTCGACCGGACCGAGCCCGCGAGCAGCGTGCCCGACTCGGTCACGCCGAGGTGGAGCGGGTACGGGATGGCCTTCGCGAGGCGGCGGTATGCGGCGATCATCTTCGGTACTTCGAACGCTTTGACGCTCACGATGATGTCGGTGAAGTCGAGCTCCTCGAGGATCCGGATCTCCGAGAGCGCGAGATCGACCATCCGCTGCGCGTCGTCACGCAGGTCGCCGGACTCCTTGTCCGGGATCGAGCCGAAGTTGACGCCGATCCGGATGGGTGTGCCCTGCTCCTTCGCGCGCTTCACGACCTCGCGGACGCCGTCCTTGTTGTGGATGTTCCCCGGGTTGAGGCGCAGCTTGTGGACGTTCGCGTCCAGCGCCATGAGGGCGAGCTTGTAGTCGAAGTGGATGTCCGCGACGACCGGCAGGATGCTCCGGCGGACCAGCTCCTTCAGGGCTTCGCCGGCCCGGCGGTCGGGAACGGCCACGCGGACGATCTCGCAGCCCGCCTCCTGGAGCCGTTCGATCTGCCGGATGGTCGCCTCGATGTCGTGCGTGAGGGTCGTGCACATCGACTGCACGGCGATCGGGGCGCCGTCGCCGATCGGCACGCCGCCCACCCACACCCGCTTGCTTGCTCGGCGAACACGCGGCCCGACGCGATCCTCGGGCAGGTTCAGATCCACGTTCATCGGTGACTGCATTCGTACTAAGCGTAGCCGTCCATCGTTATCGACAACGTGCCAAACCGACTTTCTGCAGCGCTGCGCGGATGTCTCGTCTTTCTGTGCGTGCTCACCCGCCTCGCGTTCGTCGGCACACCGGCCCAGGCCGCGTACGGCGGGCTGCGGCTTCCGTTCCCGCCCGGCCGGGCGTACATCGTCACGCAGACGCCCGGGGCGTACCAGAACTGCGCGGTCACGGGGGGCAGCCACTGCATCGGTAACGACGTCTGGGCGTATGACTTCGGCCTTCACATCGGCGACCAGGTCGTCGCGGCGCATTCGGGGACCGTGATCCGCTACGTGGCCGGTTTCGGGATCGGGTCGTGCGACCCCGCCTTCCGGAACGATGCGAACTACATCGTCCTCGACCACGGCGACGGCTACTCGTCGATCTACTGGCACATCAGCTACGGCTCGGCATCGGTCGCGCCGGGCCAATTCGTGGCTCAGGGCCACCCGATCGCTGACGCCGGCGCCGCCGGCATCGTCTGCGGCAACCCGGGCGACCACCTGCACTTCGCGGTCGAGCCGACCCCGCTCGCCGGACAGTCGGCCACGACCTCGGTGCAGATCCGCTTCGACGAGGCCGGCGAGCCCGCGGCCGGCACCGCGCCCGTCTCCGCGAACCGGCCGCGCTACTCCGCGACCTACGTCGGCGGGAGCGAGTGGGTCGTGCTCGGCAATGGCGAACGCCACGCGACGACCGGACTCTGGCGCAACACCGGCTGGGACTCGTGGTCGCAGGCGAGCTCGCGCATCGGCACGATCGGCCCCGAGCCCGGCCGCGACCAGGTCAGCGTGCTCACCGGGACGAACCGCGTCGGCCAGAGCCAGGTCACCGTCGGCCCCGGCGAGGTCGCGAGCTATCCATTCGAGCTCGTCGGTCCGGCCACGCCGGCCATCTACCGCGTGTACCTGCGACCGGTCATCGACGGCGTCACGTGGATGGAGGACCAGGGCGTGTTCTGGCTGGTGGACCGCCGGTGAGGCGCGTCACGCCGCTCGCCGCCCTGCTCGTCGTGGTCATCGGGATCGCCGCGCTCGGCGCGACCGCGTTCGCCGCGACGCGCGGTCCGGCCGGCGCCGGCAGCGCGTACGCGAGCCAGACCCTCGGCTACTCGGTCCAGCTGCCCGCGGCCTGGCGACGCACGGCGGTGCTCTCGGCCATGGTGAACAACGGCAACCTGAAGGTCGGCCACGAAGTCTTCACCATCCGGTCCACGGCTGACGAGGCCGGCGTGCTGAACGATCCTGGTCCCGGCGCGGCATGGTCGTACGTCGCGGTCGTCGAGCAGTGGCGCGATCCGCTCGGCTGGAGCCCGATGGCCTGGGCCACCGATCCCCTGCTCGCGGGCTGGGCGCAGGGCCAGGTCGTCGAGAGCGCGGCGATCGACGGGCACGTCGCCGCGAAGGTGACGAACGGTCCGCGCTTCTCCGTCGCGTACTACGTGTACGACGCCGGCCGGATGTTCGTCGTCGGATACAAAGTGGAGCGTCCGGACTGGAAGCCGTCAGCGGCGACGGAGTCGGACCTCGGCGCGATCGTCGCCTCGTTCCACATCACGCCCTAGACCGAGGCGCGACGCGCTCGAGCACAACGACCGGGATCACGCGCTTGGTCTTCTTCACGTAATCGCGAAATCCCGGCATGAGCGCGGCATGCGCCTCATAGAGGCGATCGCGCTCCGGTCCGCTCGCAAGCGGCGTGGCCTTGACCTCGAAGTGCTCGTCGCCGACCTCGACGGTCGCGCGCGGGTGCTTCACGAGGTCGTGGTACCAGTCGGGGTTCGTCGGCGCGCCGCTCTTCGAGGCCACGATCACGTAGCGGTCACCGTCGCGGTGGTACGCGACCGGCACGAGCTGGGCCCGGCCGCTCTTCGCGCCTTTGGTCGCAAGGAGCAGCAGCCGGTCGCCGAAGTGGCCGATCCCCTTGCCGTGCTTCGCGTGGAACTCGGCGATCATGTTTCGGTTCCAATCGCCCGCCATCGCCCTACCCGCCGATGGCGCGGCGGATGTCGGAGATGCTCACGATCACGAGCAGCCCGAGCAGGAGTACGAAACCAACCGCGTGGATCGCGGCCTCGACCTGCGGCGAGAGCCGCCGCCGAAGGAGCGCGCCGAGCAGGACGAAGAACAAGCGTCCGCCGTCGAGGCCGGGGAACGGGATGATGTTGATCACACCGAGGTTCACCGAGAGCACGCCGACGAGCTTGAGGAACGTCGGGATCCCGAACTGCGCGACCTGGCCGGTCACGCGGAAGATCTCGATCGGCCCTCCGACGACCGGTGCGTTCGCGCTCGGGCTCGTACGTTGCGCGATGAGCTGGCCCGGGAGCGCGACGATCTGGCCGACCACATCGCCGGTGAGCCCGACGGCCGAGCCGAAGGCCTGCGCGGGTGGCACCGCGACCGCGGCCTGGACCTCTTCGAGCTGCACCCCGAGCGGGCCTTCGCCCGCGGGCGGATCCGTGCGGGGCGTTGCCTTGATCGGAGGTACCGGCTGTCCGTTCCGGGTCACGTCGATCGAGATCTCCTGTTGTTTGTCAGCGGCCTTCGCGGTGATGTTCACCATCGCCCGCGCGGTGTGGATCGGCGTGCCATCGACATCGACGACGATGTCGCCCACCTGTAGCCCCGACAGGGCGGCCGGCGATCCGGGACGCACGTCGAACACCCGCACGTCGCCGGTCGGCGCCGTCGTGCCGGTGGCGAACGCGATCGTGAGGATGAAGATCGCGAGGACGAAGTTCATGAACACCCCGGCCGCGAGGACGAGCGCCTGGGCCCACCACGGCTTCGAGGTGAACGACCGCGGGTCGCCGGTGCCCGTCTGATGGATCGTGAAATCATCTTGACCAAGGATCCGCACAAACCCGCCGAACGGGATCCAGTTGATGGTGTACTCGGTCTCGCCACGACGGATGCCGGCGAGGCGCGGTGGGAAGCCGAACGCGAACTCGAGGACCTTCATCCCGAGCAGCCGCGCCGCGGCGAAGTGCCCGAACTCGTGGACCGCGACGATGACCGTGAACGTCGCGACGAACAGGACGAGGGTCTGAAGGTTCGTGAACACCGAGAGGATCGCGCTCATGCCCGTGCTCCGGCCGGTTGGAGCTCGCGACGGACCCGCTCGTCGATCCGCTCGATGTCTTCGAGCGCCGGCGCCGCCCCCGCACCGACGCCAAGCTCGGCGCCGCGGCGGAGGAGGTCCGCGATCTCGGTGAAGGCGATCTCGCCCGCGAGGAATCGCGCGACCGCCACCTCATCCGCGGCCGATACGCCGACCATCGCGCCCTGATCGCCGCTTCGGGCGGCCGCGAGGACGTGCGTGAAGCAGGGATAACGCTCGAGCTCGACCGCGCCGAAATGCAGCTCGCGCTCCTTCGTCCAGTCGAACTGCGGCGCCAGCGACGGCTGATGGTCCCAGAGCAGCGCGTACTGGATCGGCAGGCGCATGTCCGGCTCGGCGATGGAGGCGATGACACTGCCGTCGACGAGCTCGACCATCGCGTGCACGACGCTCTCGGGATGGAGCACGACCTCAATCCGGTCGTACGGAAGGCCATACAGCCAGTGGGTCTCCACGACCTCGTAGGCCTTGTTCGCGAGCGTCGCCGAGTCGATGGTCACCTTCGGGCCCATGCGCCACGTCGGATGGCGAAGCGCTTCGTCCGCGGTGATCGAGGCGAACGTGCCCAGGGGACGATCGCGGAACGGACCGCCCGAGGCGGTGACCGCGACCCGCTTGACCGCCTTCCGGTCGATCCCGCGGAGGCACTGCCAGAGCGCGCAGTGCTCGCTATCGACCGGGCGCAGCCGCCTCCCCGCGCCACCGCTCGCGGCGCGCACGAGATGCCCGCCGACGACGAGCACCTCCTTGTTCGCGAGGGCGACGTCCTTGCCAGCGGCGAGCGCGGCGAGCGTCGGCCGCAGCCC
>DATCQC010000045.1:0-3139 GCA_036569685.1 Candidatus Limnocylindria bacterium
GTCGTAGTTCGTCGTCGAGGGCCGTCGCCCTCTCCGCGGTCCTACCATCGCGTCCACGATGAAGGCGCCGGCGCGCGACCGGCCGAAGCTTCCCAAGGGCTACATCACCACTGCGCCGAAGGGCATGCTCACCTGGTCAGCGGTCGAGAAGCTCCTCCGGACCGCGCCGTACTTCTGGATCGCGACCACCGGCGACGACGGCCGGCCGCACTTGATCCAGACGTGGGCCGTGTGGGTCGATCAACAGCTCTTCTTCGAAGGAAGCGAACAGACAGGCTGGGCCCGTAATCTCGCGCGCGACGCCCGGATCAGCTTCGGCATACAGAGCGGCAACAACGCCGCCTACGGCGACGGCGCCACGGACGTCATTCGCGGGGTACCGGCGGCGCTCGCCCGCCGCATCGCCGCGCAATATGGCGCGAAGTACGGACCCGGCTTCAAGTACCGCCCGAAGGCGGGGCAGTACAGCACCAGCCACGTCTTCCGCGTGCGACCGGAGAAGCTCATTGCGTTCGACGTGAAGAAGTTCAACAGCTCCGCCACGCGGTTCACGTTCCCGGGCGCTTAGTCGCCGAGGGGCCGCAGCACCAGTCCGGCGGGCACCTTCGGGTAGAAGTACGTCGTCTTCTGCGGCAGCCGCTCCCACGAGTCCGCCACCTTCCTCAACGTGTCCGCCTCCACCGCGCGGAGCAGCACGGTCGTCGCGCCGTCGTGCGCCGCCGCGATCGCCGTCTCGAGGTCGTGCTCGTAGGTCACCTCGCCGCCGAGCCTGCGCGCCGGCTCGATGAGCAGCTCCTCGGCCTGCGCGACCGGCAGCGTCCGCCAGCTCTCTGGCATTGCCGACAGATCGAGGTCCGGCTTGGGCACGAGCTCCGTGAACGTGCCATTCCGCGCGAGCACGATGCCCGGCTGCGTATCGGCAAGCGCGCCCCGTTCGATGACCGTCGCGTCGAAGTTTCGCGGCACGATCTCGTCGATCGCAGCATCCGCGCCGCGCACGACCCGATGCGTTCCGAAGATCCGCAGGCCCGGATCGTCCAGCGCGCAAAGGTACGCGAGGGTGAAGTGCGTGCTGTCCTCGTCGAAGTCGATCTTTGCGGCCTCGATCTCCTCCTTGAGGTACGCGAGCCCGGTCTCGTAGCGGTGGTGGCCGTCCGCGATGTACACACGCTGGTCCCCGAGCGCGGCGGTGAGCTTCTCGGCGACCGGGCGATCCTCGAGGGCCCAGACCACGTGCCGCTCGTCGCCGACGCGCGCGTCCGCGACCAGGCGGGCGGGCCCGCGCACCATCCACGCCTCGAGCGCCGACGCGACGGCGCCCTTCTCATCCGCGAACAGCCCGAACACCGGACTCGTATTCGTGCGCGTCGCACGGAGCAGCTTGAGTCGATCGGTCTTCGCCTTCGGGAACGTGCGCTCGTGCGGACGGACGATCCCGCGGCCCTCCTGGTAGAGCCGGAGCGCGCCGAGGAAGCCGCGCCGGCGGATGCGCTGCCCACCGACGACGAAGTAGTGGTCGTAGAGATAGAACGCCGGCGACTTGTCGACCTTCAAGACGCCCGTGCCGATCCAGTCCTCGAGCGCCGCCTTCGCGCGGGTGTACTTGTTGTTCGCCGCGGTGTCGCCGGGCTCTTCGACGCCCTCCTCGAGCCGCACGACGTTGTACGGGCTGCGCGCGTACAGCGCCTCGCGGTCGCGATCGGAGATCACGTCGTAGGGCGGTGAGATGAGGTCGGCGAGCGGGCCGGCCTTGGACTCATCGAAGCGCAGCCCGTGGAACGGAACGACGTCGGCCATGACGAGAGCGTAGTTTCTCGGCCGATGCAGCTTGAGACGGCCCGCCTGCGCATCCGGTCGTTCGAGCCTGCCGACGCGGCGGCGATGCTCGAGGTCTTCGGCGACCCGGAGGTCCGCAAGTACCTTCCGCCGTTCCCCGACCCGACCATCGAGTCGATGGGCAAGAGCGTCGCGCGGCGGATGGCGATGGAGCGTGACCATGGCCACGGGTTATGGGCGGTCGAAGTGCGCCAGACCGGCGAGCTGATCGGCGACTGCGGCCTGATGCTCGTCGAGGGCACCGGGCCGGAAGTCGAGATCGCGTACCACTACAAGCGCAGCGCCTGGAATCACGGGTACGGGACCGAGGCCGCTATCGCGTGCCTCGCGAAAGGGTTCGGGCCGATCGGCCTCGAGCGGATCATCGCGATCTGCTTCCCCGAGAACGTGGGCTCGTGGCGGATCATGGAGAAGGCCGGCATGCGCTACGAGGGGACCGCTGACTACTACGGTCTCGTCGGGCTGAAGAAATACGTCGCCGAGCGGGACACCTGGGCACGGCCGGCGTGACCGATCCCTCCACATTCGATCGCGAAATCCGCATCACGATCGCCGAGTGCATCCGCGAGCGGGGCGCCGTGCCGTCGCTGGCGGAGGTCGCGGACCGCGTCGCTGTGCCGGCGGCCGATGTCGCGCTGTCGTTCGGCCGGCTCGCCGCCGCCCGGGTCATGATCCTGCGGCCCGGCACGACGGAGATCCTGAGCTTCAATCCGTTCGCCGCGGGGCCGACCGACTTCCGCGTGCGATCCGGCGGCCGCGAGTGGTCGGCGCTCTGCGCCTGGGACGCGTTCGGCGTCGCGGCCGCGTTGAGGGACGATGGTCTGGTCCTCGGCCACTGCGCTGACGTCTGCGGCGTCCCGCTCGAGGTCCGGCTCGCCGGCGACGCGGTCGGGGCGCTCGACGGCGTGGTCATGCAGTTCGGCCTGCCGGCGCGCGACTGGTGGAAGGACATCGTGTTCACGTGATCCACGATGCTGCTCTTCCGGTCGGAGGAGCATGCGGGCAACTGGCGCGAGGCCCACGCGCTCCCCGAGGCCCGGACGCTCTCGCTCGAGACCGGGTGGCGGCTCGCGCGCGCCTGGTACGCGCGCAAGCTCGAGCCGGACTGGCGGCGGCACACCGTCGAGGAAGTCGAAGCGCTGTTCGCTGACCTCGGCCTGACCGGTGAGTTCTGGCGGCTGCGCTGATGGCCCGGCCGTACCTCATCGCGGTCATCGGAAAGAGCGCGAAGGATCCCGGCGACCCGCCGTCGCCGGAGGCGCTGCGGGCCGCCGAGCTCGTCGGAGCGAATATCGCCGGCGCC
>DATCQC010000046.1:0-5819 GCA_036569685.1 Candidatus Limnocylindria bacterium
GCGCAGATGACCGTGCGACCCGACGCGGACTTCTGGTCCGCGCGGATGGCGTTCATCGGCAAGCTCGCGCACGCCGATGGGATCGCCGTCGTGCTCGAGGTGAAGAACGAGGGGTTCGTCACGTACGCGAGCGACAACGTCCCGTCGGATCCCGGCTGGAACGGCGCCGTCGCCGGCCCGCTCATCCGCAGCACGTTCGAGTCTCGGCGCGCGGGCCAGGCGAGCGTCGTCCTTCCGCTCGCCGACGGACGCGCGACCTCGACCATCTTCGTCGCGCCGATCGTGTGGAACCAGCAGCTGGTGGGTGCCCTCGCGGCGCTCCGCACGGGCGGCCTGTTCGATGACCGCGATATGCAGGAGATCGAGCGGCTGGCCGACCTCGTCGGCCTCGAGCTCGCCGAGGCGACGGCGCTCCGGCGCGTGCAGTCACAGCAGAGCGAGCTCGAGACACGGCTCAAGGCCCAGAGCCGGATCGCCGATGTCGCGCGCAATACCCGCGACCCCGATGAGCTGCTCGAGCGGGCCACGGCGCAGCTGGCCGAGCTGTTCGGCGCGGACGGCGTCTCGATCATGCTCGCCGACGATGCCGGCCAGCTCTCGGTCCGCTCGTCGCTCGGCCTGAGCGACGCCGCGAAGAAGGATCGGAAGCGCGCGGGCGAGGGCATCTCCGGTTACGTCGTGAAGACGGGGCAGGCGCTGTTGCTGAGCGGTCAGGTCAAGGACCAGCGCTTCACCGGGAACGACCCGACCATCGGCGAGTCGATGATCGCGCCGATGCGCGCTGACGATCGCACGATCGGCGTCGTGAACATCAAACACACCACGGCGTCGAGGGACAGATTCACCCAGGCCTCGGTCGAATCGCTGCAGCACGTCGCCGGCGAGATCGCCGCGTCGTTCGTGGCCGCGGAAGCGATGCGCCGGACCGAGGACGATCGCAAGCAGGCCCTCGTCCTGTACGAGCTCTCGCGCCTCGCGACGATGGGCAACGACCCCGAGGAGGATCTCGCGACCGCGGCCGAGATGATCTCGGGGATGCTCAACAACGACGTCGTCGGGGTGTGGGCGCTCGAGACCGGCGGCCTTCGCTTCAGGGCGGGCCATGGTTACCCCGAGCCCAAGCCAGGCCTCATCCCGCTCAGCGGGCTGGGCCCGGCGATGACGATGGCCGTGCGGCAGCAGCAGCTCGCGACCGCGCGCTTCGCCGCCGGTGACGAGCGCCGGCCGGACTGGGCGTTCGTGGACGCGACCGCGTTCGTCCTCGCGCCGATCGGCTCGCACGGGAACTACCTCGGCGCGCTCGTGCTCGGGCGCAAGACCGGCGGGTTCGCCGATCCGGAGATCGATTTCGGGGGCACGCTCGGCGAGTACCTCTCGGGCCAGATGCAGAAGTCCGCCGCCGGCGACTCGGAGGCCGTCGTCGCGGCGAACGAGCGGCGAAAGATCGCGCAGGAGATCCACGACGGTATCGCCCAGGAGCTCACCGGCGTCGTCCTCACGCTCGAGGCGTGTCAGCGCGCACTCGACCGCGACCCGGCCGCGCTGACCGCGAGCCTCGCGAAGGCCGCGCGCGAGGCCCGCGCGACGCTCGCGGAGGTCCGTCAGTACATGGCCGCGCTACGGGCGAAGGAGGGCGGCGAGATCAACCTGCCCTCCACGGTCGCGCGCCTCGTCGACGACGTGCGCCGGCAGACCGGCCTGCGGGTCGAGATGGAGGAGCAGGGCGCCGAGCGCGAGCTCGAGCCGCCGCTCGAGCGCGCGGTGATGCGCATCGTCGGCGAGTCGCTGCGCAACGTCGCGCAGCACGCGCATGCGAACGCGGCGAAGCTGCGGCTCGACTACGGACAGAACGACATCACGGTGATCGTCGAGGACGACGGCGTGGGCTTCGACACCGAGCCGACGATGGCGATCGCGACCGAGCGCGGGCACTTCGGTCTCGCGGGGATGCGCGAACGCGCCGAGAGCATCGGTGGCTCGCTCACGATCCTGAGCCAGCCCGGTCAGGGCTCGGTCATCACCGCGAAGCTTCCGTACCTCTTCGCCGAGGACCCCATGCGCGCGATGCACGAGCCGACGGCCGTCGTCGAGGATGTGGAAGCTCCGGCCCAGCGCGTCGGATTCATCTCGAAGCTCCTGGGCCGCTAGCTCGGCTCAGCTGAGCACGAACCGCCAGAGGAACAGGGCGACCGCGGCGACGAAGACGATCACGATGATGACCGCGACGACCATCCCCACGGTGCCGCGCACATCGGGGCGCACGCGCATGATGCCGAGCGAGCGGTCGATCGCCTCGATGAGCCGCGACGGCGGCGCGTCCTTCAGGAGCCAGCCGCGCGCGCCGGGTACCTTCGCGACGAGGCGTGCGCCGCTCTCGGCGTCGCCGGCGAGGATCGTGCATGGGATCTCGAGGTCGAGCGCGTCCCCGCCCAGGAGCACGCTGTCGACGAGCGCCGCGTCGGCCGGCCACGACCCGGCGGCCGCTCTCGCGTCGGTGAGATTCGCGACGCGGCGCACGTCGTAAAGATCCTCGATCCGGAGCACGGTCTCGATCCCCGCGCCGATCACGGGGTGGGGCGTGACGATGAGGATCTTCGGTCGATCGATGCGCCGATTATTCGCTATCACCCGCACGGGGGACATCTCAGTCCTGCTGAACACCCCCGGCGGCGGGGTAGCCGCGCACGCCCGAATGAGGCTCAATGACGCGTGTAACCGGCACGTCGGCCTCCCGGCCGCCGATGGAAGGGTCTGATGACGGTCGAGCGCGAGAGTGAGTTCTGGTCCGCGCGCATCGCGATGCTTGCTGAGCTCGCGCATGCCGACGCGCTCGCGATCGTGCTACGACCCCGCGAGGGATCGTTCGTGACCTATGCCGCCCACAACGTGACCCCGGAGTCGGCGTGGAGCGGCGCGGATCAGTCCTCGCTGCTGGTCGTCGCGCTCGGCGGCACGGCCGCCGACGGCGCGGTGAGCGTGCCGCTGCTCGACGGGCAGGTCGCGCTCGCGATGCGCGCGCTCCCGGTGGAGTGGCGTCAGCACCGCATCGGCGCGCTCGCCGCGCTTCGGGTCAGCGGTCCGTTCAGCGATGACGAATCGACGAATCTGGGCCGGCTCGCGTCGCTCGTGGCGCTCGAGCTGGTCGAGGAGAACACCTTCTGGCGGATGCAGCGCGCGGCCGCCGAGCTCGAGGCGCGCGCGAAGGCGTCGACGGAGCTCCAGGAGATCGTGCGCGCCGAGCGCGATCCCGACACGTTGCTCGAGAGCGCGACGAACGGTCTCGCGCGCGTCTTCGCGGCCGACGGCGTCTCGATCATGCTCGTCGACAATGGCGTGCTGTCGATCCGGAGCTCGGTCGGCCTGTCCGAGGAGGCGAAGCGCGATCGGAAGCGGCTGGGGGAGGGCATCTCCGGATTCGTCGCGAAGACCGGGCAGCCGCTGCTGCTCCGCGGAGAGATCGGCGACGAGCGGTTCAGCGGGAACGATCCGTCGATCGGCGATGCGCTCGTCGCGCCGCTGCGGAACGGCGATCACATCATCGGCGTCGTCAGCGTGAAGCGTCGTGAGTCGAGCGAGCGGTACGACGCGACCGATCTCGACGCCCTCTCCGCCATCGGCGTGGACATCGCGGCGACGCTGTCGTTCGTGGACGCGGTCGCCCGCGCCGAAGAGGACCGCAAGCAGGCGATCGCCCTGTACGAGCTCTCGCGCCTGGGCACCCTGGGCGAGGAGCCGCAACAGGAGCTCGAGACCGCCGTCGCGATGCTCGCCGATGTGATGCACCACGACGTGGTCGGCCTGTGGGTCGTCGCCGCGGACGCGAGCGTGGAGCGACGGGCATCCCGCGGGTACGACGCCGCGGCTCCGCGGCTCATCGAGGGGTCGGCGCTCGGCGGTCCCCTGAGCGAGGCGCTCGACGGGCAGCGTCCGGTCCGGGCCGAATGCGCGGCCGACGATCGCGAGGCGCCGGCGTGGGCCGGCGTCGGGGCCACGACCTACGTGCTCGCACCGGTCAGCGCGCAGGGGAAGACGATCGGTGTGCTCGTGCTCGGCCGGGGCGGCACGCCATACACCGAGGCCGAGGCGGACTTCGCCGCGACGGCCGCCGAATACCTCTTCGACCTCGTGCGGTCCACGGACTCCGTCTCGGTGGAGGAGCAGGCCACGGCCGGAGAGCGCAAGCGCATCGCGCAGGAGCTGCACGACGGCCTCGCCCAGGAGCTCACCGGCGTGGTGCTCAGCCTCGAGGGGGCGCAGCGCGCGTTCGAACGCAATCCGCAGGTGCTCGGCCAGCAGCTCGCGAAGGCGACGCGCGACGCGCGCGCGACCCTCGCCGATGTGCGGCAGTACATGGGCGCGCTGCGCCAGAGCGCGCCGGGCGGTCTCGGCCTTCCGACCACCGTCGCGCGCCTGATCGACGATCTCCGCCGCCAGGCCGGCCTGATCGTCGAGATGCAGGAGCTCGGGAGCGAGCACGAGCTCGAGGCCGACCAGCAGCGCGCCGTCGTCCGGATCGTCGGCGAGGCGCTCCGCAACGTCGCTCAGCATGCCGGCGCGCGACATGCGACGGTCACGCTCAGCTACAGCGACACTGATGTCGTGGTGACCGTGGCGGACGACGGCGCGGGCTTCGACCTGGCGTCGATGGCCGCGAGCGCGGAGGCGAACGGGCACTTCGGGCTCATCGGGATGCGCGAGCGGGCGGAGGCCGTCGCGGGCCGGCTCGTCGTGAGGAGCGCGCTCGGCACCGGCACGACCGTCGAGGCGACCATCCCGTATGAGGCGTCGCGCGCGACGGTCGGCGTGCTGCGCGCGGAGCTCGTGACCGATCTCGCGCTGCCGCACTCTCGGCCGGGGATCTTCGCGCGGCTGCTCGGCCGATGAGCGAGACACGGCAGATCCGCATCCTCATCGCCGATGACCACGCGGTCGTCCGGAGCGGCCTCCACTCGATCCTCGAGATGGAGGGCGACCTGGTGGTCATCGCCGAAGCGAGCGATGGGCATCAGGCGCTCGCGCTCGCCCAGGAGATGCTGCCCGACATCGTGCTGATGGACATCAAGATGGGGGACTGGGACGGCGTGACCGCGACCCGGCGCATCCGGAATTCCGTGCCGACGACGCGCGTCATCGTGCTCACGAACCACGATCAGGACGAGCTCGTGTTCAGCTCGATCCGCGCCGGCGCCTCCGGATACCTCCTGAAGGAGGTCACCGCGGCGCAGCTCGCGAACGCGATCCGCACGGTCGCGGACGGCTTCTCGCTCATCTACCCATCGATCGCAGCCCGAGTGCTCGACGAATTCGGCCGCCTGCGCAGCACTCCGGTGGCGGGCGCCGCGTCAGGCGAAGCGGACGAGGGCTACCACGACCTCACCGCGCGCGAGCGCGAAGTGCTGCTCCTCATCGCGCACGGGCGCTCGAACAAGGAGATCGGCGGCGAGCTGAAGATCAGCGAGCGCACCGTCAAAACGCACGTCTCCAACATCTTCGGAAAGCTCGAGCTCTCCGACCGGACGCAAGTGGCCCTGTACGCCCACAAGCGGGGCTTGGCCGACATCGAGTCCTGAATCCGGCCTGATACCGCGTTTGTCGGTCTGGCGGACACCTGGCGGCCGCGCTCACATCGGCGTCATACCAATGTCCACCTGCAGATGGATGTGTGATTTCGGCCCTTTCGCGAATCTAACGGCGTCGTAAAGGCAGGCGACCAAGCCAGCCGAACGGCTCCGTCCTAGGGCGGTCGCGAAAAAGGGAGCAAATCGACCGAAGTGGCAACGCGGATCCTCCTCGCGGACGACCATCTCGCCGTACGAGAG
>DATCQC010000047.1:0-2680 GCA_036569685.1 Candidatus Limnocylindria bacterium
CCGCCGATCGTGCGCGCCGCCTTCGACGGACTGCGGATCATCTGGAGCTCGCCGCGCCTCCGCGCCCTGTTCCCCGCCCTGCTCGTCGTCTTCGCGGGCTGGCTCCTGACGTTCACGTACCTGCCCCTGGTCGTGCAGAAGATCCATGGGGACGACGGCCTCGCCACCGCGGTCGGCATCGCTCTCGGCGCGAGCGGCCTCATCACGCTCGTCGCCTCGCCCGCGATCGGCGCGGTCGCCGATCGGTTCGGCCACTGGCGCGTGCTCTACCTCGCCGCCGTCGTCGACGGCATCCTCTGGCTGCTCCCATGGGCGATCCGCGACTACTGGCCGTTCGTGATCGCGTTCGGCGTCGTCAGCGGCATCGGAAGCGGCGTCTTCAGCCTGAGCTTCAACGTGCTCGCGTCCTCGGCGACCGACGCGGCGCGCGCCCGAGTCATGACGTTCGCCTACCTGCCGCTCAATCTCGGCTTCGTCGCCGGCCCCGGCCTCGGCGCGCTCATCGTGAGCCGCGACGTCTTCGGCATCTTCCCCACCGCGACCGTGTTCGAGCTCGCCGGGGTGATCCTCCTCGCGTACGCCGCGCGGCAGCGCATCGCGTGACCCGCGGGCCGGTCAGTCGAACCCGTACCGGTACACGCGCCCGACCGCGATCGCGTACGTGACGCGCTCCTGCCTCGACCAGACGTCGCAAGTCTGCTTCTCGGCCGCGGCCTCGCCGTCGTAACGGACCGCGAGATCGTGGATGTCGCGCAGAGCGGCCTCGCCCGTCGCGACGACGCGCGCCAGGCCATCGAGCCGGACGTACCGGTCGGACTCGCCGACGAGCAGCGAGACCCTCGGATCACGGGCGATGTTGGCGGCCTTCCTGCGCGGCGCGGTCGTGTTCACGATGGGCTCGTCCTCCCGCCGGCCGCACCAGATGACCGTCAGGTGGGCGGAGCCGTCTTCGTTCAGCGTGCCCAGGACCGCGAAGCGAGGCTCGTCCAGGAACGCCCGGATCGCGGCGTCCAGCTTCATGGCAGCAACGGTACTTCCCATGCGGGAATACCCTCCTGCGCGTGCGCTATGACGTTCACACCCATCACTACCCGCCGGCGTACTTCGAGGGGATCGAGCGCGCCGGCGGCGACTTCTCGTTCGGCACGGATCCCTCGGGCCAGCGGATCATCCGCTACCGCGGCTCGCGGTTCTTCGGCGTCACCGCACCGATGACCGATCCGGTCCTTCGGCTGACGGACATGGATCGGGTGGGCATCGACGTCGCGATCCTCTCGCTCTCCACACCGAACGTGTTCTTCGCCGAGGGTGCCGCGCAGGAGCCGGTCGCGCGCATGGTCAACGACGCGTACGCCGAGCTGATCGCCGCGAATCCGCAACGATTCAAGGCGTTCGCGTCGATCCCGATGGACGATCCGGATGCCGCGGTGCGCGAGCTGCACCGGGCGATCGATGTCCTGCACTTCCAGGGCGTCATCCTCCTGAGCAACATCCGCGGGCGCGAGCTCACCGACCCGGCATACCGGCCGTTCTTCGAGGAGGCCGACCAGCTGAAGCTCTGCATCCTCCTGCATCCGATGCTGCCGGCGAACGCCGACGCGTTCCGCGACTTCGTCCTCGGCCCGCTCGTCGGATTCCCACTCGACACGACGCTCGCCGTCGCGCGGATGTGCTTCACCGGCATGCTGCGCGAGCTCCCGAACATCCGGTGGATCGTCGCCCACGCCGGTGGCGCGCTTCCCTACCTCGCGGAGCGCCTCGACAACGGCTACCGGGACTTCGCGGAGGACCGCGCGAACATCAACGAGCTGCCGAGCACCTATCTGACGCGCCTCTACTACGACACCGTCACCTTCAGTCCCCACGTCCTGCGGCTGCTGCGCGACTGGGCGGGCGCGTCGCACATGGCGATGGGCAGCGACTATCCGCACAAGCTCGGCGACATCAAGAGAGCGGTAACGACCATCGATGCCATGGACGTGAGCGGCCCCGAACGGGACCGGATCTTCAGCGGCACCGCGCGCGCGATCATCAACAACCCGTAGCCGTCAGTCCGCGGCCGCGACCTCGTCTCGATGCGCTCGATACCGGACGATCTCGGGGATCCACGCCGCCACGACGACGACCGATGCGACGCAGGCCAGACCGCCGCTCACGACCGACGCCATCGGCGACCAGAGCGCAGCCACGGCGCCGGACTCGAACTGCCCAAGCTGCGGGCCACCGGCGACGAACATGAGGTTGATCGAGTTCAGCCTGCCACGGAGGGCGTCGGGCACGATGAGCTGCAGGATCGTGCCCCGGAAGATCGAGCTCACCGTATCGGCGCCATTCGCGATCGCGAGCAGCACGAGCGCGAGCCCGAACAAGCGCTCGTCGAGGACGCCGAACAGCACGATCGAGAGGCCCCACACGGCCACCGCGACCAGCACCGCCAAGCCCTGCCGTCGCACACGCGCGGTCCAGCCGGACGCGACCGCGGCGACGAGCGCGCCGGCGCCCATCGACGCGTACAGGAGCCCGAGGCCCTCTGGGCCGACATGGAAGACGCGCTCCGCGTAGTACGGGAAGAGCGCGCGCGGCGAGCCGAAGAACGTCGCGAGGAAGTCGAGCGACATCGTCGCCAGAAGGATCCGGGTCGCACCGAGATAGCGGATCCCTTCGACAAGCGCGTGCAGGA
>DATCQC010000048.1:0-1702 GCA_036569685.1 Candidatus Limnocylindria bacterium
CCGATCCGGACGAGATCCTCCGCGAGGCCGACGAGGAGCTCTACCGGGCGAAGGCGACGCGCACGCGCAACGGGGCCCGCTAGCCCGCGCGACCGAATCGGCCGTCCCGGTCGACCACCGCGCCCGAGAACACGAGCGCGACGAGCCGTGCCCGGAGCGCGCTCCGATCGATGCGCGTCCGCCGGGCGAGCTCGTCGAGATCGAGCGGCCCGCCGGCGAGCGCATCGAGCAGCGGGTCCGCGCTGGAGCTCGAG
The DNA here is from genome assembly GCA_036569685.1 of Candidatus Limnocylindria bacterium. Classification (GTDB taxonomy): domain Bacteria; phylum Chloroflexota; class Limnocylindria; order P2-11E; family P2-11E; genus UBA4735. Next base: position 255 of record DATCQC010000048.1, read on the forward strand.
CGCGCGGCCACGAGGCCGACGACCCGCGCGACCTCGTCCGGCCCGAGACAGGCGCGCGCGGTGCCCGAAGCGATGAGCTCGTTCGTCCCCTCGGAGGTCCGCGCGCCGAGCGGCCCGGGCACCGCGAACAAGGGACGTCCGAGCCGGACCGCGTCGGCCGCGGTGATGAGGGCCCCGGATCCGGTGGGCGCCTCGGCGACGATGACCGCGCGAGAGAGCGCCGCGATCACCGCATTCCGCTTGGCGAACATCCAGCCCTGGGCAGGCACGATCGGTGGGTACTGCGAGACGAGCGCGCCGCGCGCGCGAAGAGCCGCGGCGAGACGCCGGCGGCGGCCGCGCGCGTTCGCCATGAACGATGTGATCCCCTCGCCGAGCACGGCGACGCTCGAGCCTCCGGCATCGAGCGCAGCGCCGTGCGCGGCGCAGTCGATGCCTTGCGCGAGACCGGACACGATGACAGCGCCCGCGCGGGCGAGGGCCAGGGCGAGCTCGCGCGCGACGCGCTCGCCGTATGGGCTCATCCGGCGGGTCCCGACGACGGCCACGCTAGGGCGGTCGAGGATCCCCTCCTCGCCATCGAGCCACAGCGGATCGGGCGCGGGCGCGAGGTCACGCAACGCCGCCGGGTAGCCCGGGTCGTGCGGCCGCAACGCGATCATGGCGCTCGGAGCAGCAGCGCGGTCGCGAGATGGTCTGCGCCGATCCGCTCGCTCGCATCGAGGTCAGCAGCGGTGCGCGCCACGCGCAGGACCCGGTGGTAACCCCGGGCTGACAGCTTGCGCAAGCGCATCGCCTCGGCCATGAGCGGCTCGGCATCGGGATCGAGCCCGCAGTGCCGTTTGACCTCGGCGATCGTGAGCTCCGCGTTCGTCCGCCGGCCGCGCCCCCGCATCCGAAGGCGCGCCTGGCAGACGCGTTCCCGCACCGTCGCCGAACGCTCGCGCGACTCGTCGTCTCGAAGCCGCTCGTACGGCACCCGTGGAACGTGCACCCGCAGATCGATCCGGTCGAGGACCGGGCCGGAGATCCGGCCGCGATAGCGCTCGATCGCATCCGGAAGGCACGTGCACTCCGTGGACAGGTCGCCCGCGTGGCCGCAGGGGCATGGGTTCATCGCGGCGATCAGGACGAACCGCGCCGGATACGTCGCGGCTGCCCCCGCTCGGGAGATCGTGATCGCGCCTTCCTCCAGCGGCTCCCGCAGCGTCTCCAGGACCTGCCGCTGGTACTCGGCGAATTCGTCGAGGAACAGCGCGCCGGCATGCGCGAGCGACACCTCGCCGGGGCGGGGCGGAGTGCCACCGCCGACGAGCGCGAGATGCGAAGCGGTGTGGTGAGGGGCGCGGAAGGGACGCGCGGCCAGCAGCGGATGCTCCGGATCGATCAGCCCCGCGACGCTATGGACCGCGCTCGCCTCGACCGCCTCGTCCGGATCGAGCGGCGGC
>DATCQC010000049.1:0-2219 GCA_036569685.1 Candidatus Limnocylindria bacterium
CGTCGGGAGCGGAACCCGCCGCGGTCGCGGCCGTCCGCGCGGCCGGTGCGCAGGTCGAGATGTTCGGCGACGCGGACGTCGATCTCGATCGGCTGCTCGGCACGCTGCGCGCGCGCGGCGTGCGCTTTCTGCTGTGCGAGGGTGGGCCCACGCTCGCGGGCCAGCTGCTCGCGCGACGGTCCGTCGATGAGCTGTTCCTCACGCACGCGACGCTCGTTACGGCCGAGCCGGGTGCCCGGCGGCTGTTCGACGGCGGGCCGGCCCCCGCCGGCACGGTGCGCCTCGAGCGCGTGACGCTCCACGAGCATCGCGGCGAGCGCTATGAGCGCTCGCTCGTGCGCTACGAGGAGCCGGCTGGACATCCGGCTCACAATGCGCGGAAGCAATAGGGAGGGACCGACATGGCCACAGAGCTCACGATCAAGGTGCCGAACCGCGCCGGGCAGCTTGCTGCGATCTCGACCGCGCTCGGTGACGCGCAAGTGAACATCGCGGCCCTCGCAGGTAGCGCGGTGGGCAGCAAGGGCGTGATCCACGTCGTCGTCGCCGACAAGGACGCCGCCCGCGCACGCCGTGCGCTGAAGAAGGCGAAGCTCCGGGTCGCGAGCGACCGCAAGCTGCTCGAGGTGCGCCTCACCGACAAGCCGGGCACGCTCGCGCGCGTCGCGACGCGGCTCGGCAAAGGTCGCGTCAGCGTCGACTCCGCGTACATGATCGGCGTCGGCAAGGGGTCGCGGACGATCGGTTTCGGCGTGAAGGACAGCCGCAAGGCGAAGAAGGCGCTCGGCCGCTAGGACCCGCCGCGCGGCGCTAGCCTTGACGGAGTGTTCGAGCAGCTCTCCGACCGTCTGACCGCGACCTTCGAGAAGCTTCAGGGTCGCGCGCGCGTGAGCGACGCCGATCTGGACGAGGCGCTGCGCGATGTGCGCGTCGCGCTCCTCGAGGCGGACGTGAACTTCAAGATCGTCCGTCAGCTCGTCGCGACCGTGCGGGAGCGGGCCATCGGCGAGAAGGTCCTCGAGTCCATCACCGGCGCCCAGATGGTCGTGAAGATCGTGCACGACGCGCTCGTCGAAATGCTCGGCGGCGAGGCCTCACCACTCGCGAGGGCGCAACGACCGCCGACCGTGATCGCCCTCGTCGGGCTCCAGGGCTCCGGGAAGACGACGACCGTCGCGAAGCTCGCGAACGTGCTGCGCAAGCAGGGCCGGCATCCGCTCCTCGTGGCCGCGGACGTCCATCGGCCCGCGGCCGTCGATCAGCTGCAGTCCCTCGGGAAGTCGCTCGGCGTTCCGGTCCGCACGGTGCGCCCGGAGCACGTGGCCGAGGACGTCGGGTCGGCGGTCGCCGGCGCGACCACGGACGGACAGGACACGGTCATCGTCGACACCGCCGGGCGACTGCATGTCGACGAGGCGATGATGCAGGAGGTCGAGGCGATCGTGCGCGCCGCCGCGCCGCAGGAGGTCCTCCTCGCCGTGGACGCGATGACCGGACAGGACGCGGTCGAGGCCGCCGCGGCGTTCAAGGCGCGGCTGCCGATCACCGGCCTCGTGCTCACGAAGGTCGACAGCGACGCGCGCGGCGGCGCTGCGCTCTCGATCCGCGCGGCGACGGGCGTGCCGGTGAAGTTCCTCGGCACGAGCGAGAAGCTTGATGGCCTCGAGGTGTTCCATCCCGATCGCCTCGCGACCCGGATCCTCGGGATGGGGGACATCCTCACCCTGGTCGAGCGCGCGCAGGAGCACGTCGACGAGAAGGAAGCCGAAGCCCAGGCGAAGCGGCTCTTCGAGGCGCGCTTCACGTTCGACGACTTCTACAAGCAGCTGCAGCAGGTGAAGAAGATGGGGCCGATCGGCGACCTGCTGAAGATGATGCCGGGCATGGGCGGTCTTGCGAAGCAGATGCCGGATCCGAAACAGGCCGAGCAGCAGATGCGGACGATCGAGGCGATCATCTCGTCCATGACCATGGCCGAGCGTCAGGACCCGGCGATCCTCAACGGCTCGCGCCGCAAGCGGATCGCGAACGGCTCGGGGGTCACGGTGTCCGAGGTGAACGCGCTCCTCAAGCAGTTCAAGGAGATGCAGACCCTCATGAAGCAGTTCGAGGCAATGGCCAAGCGCGGGAAGCTGCCTCGGATCCCCGGAATGCCGATGTAACTCCCTGGCGCCGGGACGGACCCGGTCCTACGCTCCGCGCGTGCCGGAAGAGCGAAA
>DATCQC010000050.1:0-6210 GCA_036569685.1 Candidatus Limnocylindria bacterium
GGTCCGGACGCAGCGTCGTCGGGACCTCGCCGATGCGCAGCTTCGCGAGGCTCGCCCGCACGACCATCTCCGACGCGAACTCCATCCCGGTCGTGCGCAGGTGCAGCCCGGTCAGCGCTTCGCGCCGGAAGCCCCGCATCCCCGAGTGGAAATCGCCGACCGGGCTGCCGAAGAAGAGGCGCCCCAGGCCCGAGAGCACCGGATTGCCGAGGTAGCGGTGCAGGGACGGCATCGCGCCCGGCTCGATCGCCCCCTCGAAGCGGTTGCCCATGACGAGGTCGTAGCCCTCGCGCAGCTTGTCCAGGTAGCGGCCGGCCTCGGAGAAGTCGTACGAGAGATCCGCGTCGCCCATCACCACGTAGCGTCCGCGAGCGGCCTCGATCCCCGCGAGGAGTGCGGCGCCGTAGCCGCGTTCGGCCACCGGCACCACGCGCGCGCCGTGTGCGCCCGCGAGCTCGCGCGATCCGTCGGTCGAGCCGTTGTCCGCGACCACGACCTCGCCCGGCACGCCGAGCTCGCGGAGCGCCTGCTGCGCCGCGTCGACGCACGCGGCCACGGTCGCGGCCTCGTTGAGGCAGGGCATGAGGATCGTGAGCTCGAGCTCGTCGGTCATGCCGCCGGTGTCCAGCGCGCGGCGATCCGCGCGTCGAGACGCTCGATCCATCGCCGCCCGATCACGGCGACCGCGAGCACGACCCCTCCGACGATCAGCAGGGGCGTCTTCATCGGCGTCGAGCGGTACTCCGCGACGACGGTGTGGGTCCCCGGCGGCAGGCTCACGCCGATCACGCTCGGCGAGACCATGAACGTGGGGATGGCCACGCCGTCGCTCGTCACGTGCCAGTTCGGGTGGTACGTGATCGAGAGCACGAGCGTCGCCGCGGTCGGGCAGCTGGCGACGACGGTCACGCGGCCTTGCTCGATGCGCTCGGAGCCGATCGTGCCGCCACTATCGCATCCCGGCATGGCGCCCCCCGTCGCACCCGCGGGCCCGGCCGGGAAATCGATCCGCACGACCTTGCCCGCCGCGGGCAGCGGTCCGAGCAGCCAGCTCCGCATGACGGGGAGCAGCCCGGCCTGCGCCGGGACCCGGATCGTCTCCGAGACGGCGGCATAGCGCGCGGCCGCGCTCGCCGGAGCGGAGTACAGCGTGTACAGCGGCGTGCGCCGGAGCGGGGTCAGGAAGCCGGGCAGCTGCCGGGTCGTGGGCGCGATCACGTACGTGACGCCGAACGCCGCGTAGTGCGCGGGGTTCGTCGCGTCGAAGTCGAACACGAGGTCGGAGTTGAGGGAGGGGCCCTGGTACGGCTGCGCCCACTCGGGGATCTCGCGGAACGTGATGAGGTCGTGCATGCGGACGCTCCGGAACGCGAGACCGAAGTCGAGCTGCTCGCCCCAGTCCGTCCTCTGCCCCGCGTAGACGCGGCCCGGGGGAAGAGCGGCCAGCGTGTCGAGGATCGTCTTCGCGTCGGCGTCGTGATCGATCGCGGCCTTCGTCTGCTGGATCCAGAGGGAATTGAACGCGTAGTAGTCGGCGTGCTCGCGCATCGCGACGACGAGGACGAACGCCAGGCCGGCGGTCGCGGCGGCCATTCGCAGGACGCCCCGCCACGGCTCGATGAGCGCCCAGAGCCACGCGCCGCCCGCGCCGATGAGCAGGATGGCGGCGAGGTGGACGCCGCCGATGAAGCGGTGGAAGAACAGCGCGTTGTGCAGCGGGAACAGATCGACGAGCCCGCCAAGGGTCGGCCGGCCGAAGTACAGGACGAGCCACACGCCGAACAGCGCGAGCGCGATCAGGGCGGGACGAGATCGGGTCACGAGCGCGGCCACGATGCCGACCGCGAGAAGCACCGTGAGGACCGGCAGCCGGTCGCCGTCGAGCAGCTGGCCGGTCACGAGCCACTGGAGGATCGGGCCCGCGCCGAACGAGTCGTATTTGTACGGCTCGAGGTACGGCGACTCGTTCAACCAGTAGCCCGAGAGCGCGGCCGGCACGATCATGTAGGCGGCGATGAGCCCCGCGGCGACACCGACGGCGCCGAGCCGCGCGAACCGCAACGGCAGCGACCGCCACGATGCGCAGACAGCCACGACGGCCGCGCTGATCGCCATCATGTACGCGTAGAGCAGCTGCGACAGCACGAGCGCGGAGAGCGCGACGATCGCCGCGACGTAGCCGCGGCCACGGTCCATCACCCGGTGCAGGAGCGCGAGCGTGATGAACGAGAGATGCATCGCGAAGAGCTGCGTGAACACGCCGTAGCCGCGCCAGACGTAGCTGTCGTAGTCGAACCCGAGCCGTCCGCCCGAGGAGAGGAGCGAGCTCGACGCCGCGCCGATGGCCGCCGCCACCGACGTGAATCCCATCCGGCGCATCGACCAGAACACCGTGAGCGGCAGCGCGACGAGCAGGACGTAGCGGACGGCATTGAACACGGTGACGATGTCGACCCGCTGCAGCAGGAGGCGATCGAGGGCCACGACCGCGAGGTGGGGAAGGTGCTGGTAGTACACGAACTGCGGGAACCCGAGCTCGAGGTCGGGCACCCAGAAGTCGACCGGGTCGGCGCCCTGGGTGATCGCGTCATTCGCGCGCTCGACGAAGAGCAGGTGCGCCGCGTCGTCGTTCACGTTGGGAAGCGCGGTGAGCTCGGGGAGCAGCTCGATCGCGTTGAACAGCATCGGAACGGCGACGAGGAGCGCGAGGACGATCGACAGCGGACGCGTGGGAGGACGGGACGCGAGTGGGCGCGGCCGAAGCGCGCGCCGGATCAGCGGGTCGGTGTGGGCGACGCCGGCTTGGGTGTCGGCGTCGGCGCCGGAGGTTGGGGCAGCTTCGGGTCGAGCTGGATCGCGCGGGCGATCTCCGCGTCGCCCTGGGCGGTCTTGCCCTGGATGCGAAGCAGGATCCCGAGGTTGTAGTGCGCGGCCGCGTTCGTCGGCTCGATCGCGATGTCCTTCGTGTAGAGGTCAATGGCCTCTTGGACGCTGTTGAACGCCTGGCGCACGACGCCGAGGCCGAAGAGCGCCGGCCCGTAGTTCGGGTCGATCTCAAGCGCCGACCGGTAGTAGCCCTCGGCGATGGCGAGCTTGTTCTGGGTACGCGCGATCTGGCCGAGGTTGTAGAACGCGAACTTGTTCTTCGGGTCGTTGGACAGGACCTCGAAGTAGTCCTTCGTCGCCTCGTCGAGCTTGTTGGCGTTGTGGGCGGCGATGCCCCGGGCCAGGGCATCCCCGACCGGGTCGGAGGCCTGTGCGGGCGGGTTGGAGCCGCCGCAGGCGGCTGCGCAGGCCAGGATCACCGGGAGGGCCACCGCGAGGCGGAGTGCGCGGCCGGGCCATCTCATCGGAGCCGACTCTAGGGGAAGGGTGTTCGCTTCCGGCTCCGCCTTTTGGGGGATGGGTCGACCGGCCGATACCCTCGTCTCCCGCTCCAGGGTGAGGACTCACGCCGGACCAGCGCCTAGCGTTCGTTCTGTGATCGGCAGGAAGCGTGACCGCGCCCCGGAGGTCCCCGACGAGCCGATCGACCTTGCGTCCCGCATCGGCGACCACGGCCGTTCACGGCCGCCGGCCGCCGCTCCGGAGGTCGTCCGCAGGGTCGATGGGCCGATCGAGCCCGACCGGTCCGCCCGCGTCCGCCCGACGTCGGGCGGCGCCGAGGACGCGCCCGCGTCGCCTTCGGAGCCGGCACCCGTCCCCGAGCTTTTCCGGAGCGCCCTGGCGGTGCGTCCGATGATGATCGGCCTCGAGGAGATCATCACGAAGCCGGCTCCGGCCGTCGTGCCGTTCGAGGTCGACCTGGCCACGCCGCCCGAGGACGCATCCGCCGGCCCCGCGATCGTGACGCCGCGCGAGGCTCCGCTCCTGGGCGAGATGGACCTCGTCGTGACGCCGCTGGCGACACCCGACGACTGGCACCACTTCGAGCTCGCGCTCCGGCGTGTTCCGGGCGTGGGGCCGCTGCGCATCGAGTACTACCGGGCGGGGATCCTGAAGCTCCGCCTGCAGTGGGCAGGCCCGCAGCGATTCGCCGAGGCCGTCGCGCGCGTTCCCGGCTACCGGGTCGGCATCCTCGGCGAGGACAAGACCACCGTCCAGATCCGGGTCGGGCGCGGCACCTAGCTCGAGCGCATTCCCCTGCGATGGCAGAAGCCCCCGACCGGTCCGGTCGGGGGCTTCTTGTTTGTCGTGCCCTCGTGAGGACCGTGGGCTCCTACTCGGCGAGCCGCGGGGTGACCGGCTGAGCGGTGTTGTTGGCCGAGTAGTTGATATTCATGTTGCCGTTCTGGATGCTGAGCGTCTTCGCGACGAACTGGCCACCGTCGATCGTCGACGGGTTCCCTTCCATGATCAACGCCGCGTTCGGGACGTAGATCGTCCCAGCTGCGTCGAGCGTCTGCTCGCCGCCGATGTCCATCGCGACCGTGCAGTTCGGGTCCTGGAACAGCATGAGGTTCTGCCAGGCCGACCAATGGGGATTCGTGTGGGGGATCGTGTCCATCGGCCGGATCGTGATCGGGTGATTACCGTTCTGCCCGATCCGGCCACAGGTGCCGCCGGCGTTCGGGAAGTTGGTCAGGGTGTTGAAGATGAACACCTTCCCGTCGCACGGCGTCAGGGTGTTCGGGTCGATGTGCGTCGGGTCCGTGTCCTGGCCGACGTCCCCGCCGAGGCCGGCCTTGAGGATGTACACGCCATGGCACATGTTCGCAAGGCTGAAGTTCGACGTGTAGATGCCTTCCGGATACGTGTTCGTTCCCGGGATCCTGGCCGGGTCGGTCGGCAGGCTGGCGATCCCGTTGTAGCTCTTGAGGTCGGTCGGCTCCGGCGTGCCCGCGAACGGATCCGCCTGCACCGGCACGCGCAGGTTCACGACGAGCCCGGGCGGGAACGTGCTCCCGGTCGCGGTCCCGACGATGTCGAGACCGCGGGTGCTCGGGTTCACGGTGATGTCGTCGCGGCTCTCCATGCCGTCGACGGCCTGGGTGCTGCATGAGTTCACGAGGATCCCGCCGCCGGTGAGGTGGAGGTTGATGTTGTCCTCGACGTCGAGGGCGCCCGGCGTGCATGCGGCGTCGAGTGCGATGAGCGCGTAGCCGTTGTTCAGCGGCTCCGCGCCGGCGACCCCGCGCGCGCGGACCGGGTTGAACGCGGCCTCCGCCGGCACGAGCGAGGTCTTCACCTGGCGGACGATCACGACCTCGACGTGCTTCACCGGGCTCTCTCCGGCGAATGCGCCGGAGGTCGGGGCGTTCGAAGAGGCGGTCGCCGATCCGTTCACCGTGACGAAGGTGTTGCTCACGCCGTCGACGTAGCCGTTCTTCGCCGCGTCGGCGATCGCGGCCGCGGTGGCCTGCAGCACGGTGCCGCCCTGGTACAGGACGACGGCGCCGGCGAACGCGCCGGCGTCGGCGGCTTCCTGCTGGGTGCGCTTGGCCGCGAACAGCTGGCCGGCGTCGAGCGCCAGGCCGACCGCGAACATGAGCGTCATGAAGACGATGGCCACCATCACGATGGCCTGCCCGCCGGAGCTCTCCGGCCCGAAGAACGCGCGCGGTCCTCTGCTGTTCATCTTTCGGTGTCCTCTCATCGCTGGATGTAGAGCTTCGAGCCGCCCCGCAGCGTGATCTGGAAGGCGTTGCCGAGCATGTAGTAGGACGGCAGCGGTACGAACGGCGCCGTCGCGTCGACGGTCACCGGACACGTGCGGTAGTTGCACACGGTGGCGGGAACACCGATCCCCGGGTAATCGATCGTGACGCTGATGTTGTAGACACCGATCGCGTTGCTGGTGACGGCGTTCACGACCTGGTCGAGGTTGTTGTTCGCGGCGGTCGGGTTCACGCAGTTCGTGCAGGGGCCGACGACCGGGAGGCCGCCCGTCCCGTGGACGATCGCGTAGCGTGTCCCCTCGCGCGCCGCGTAGGCGAGCGTGTTCTCCTGCCACACGGCGCGCGCGGTGTCGAGGATGCCGGTGACGAGCAGGAGGAACAGCGGCAGCACGAGCGCGAACTCGATCATCGACTGCGCGCCCTCATCGCGTCCGAAGCCGCGGAACTTCAGCATCAGTAGGTCCGCATCGACGTGGTCCGGTCGAACGTCCCGCTGTTGGGGACGAGCGGCCATGCGACCAGCGTCCGCCAGGTGTACTGGACCCGGACGTTCACATAGCACGGAGCGGCGATCGTCGGAGCGCAGTTGGGG
>DATCQC010000051.1:0-5798 GCA_036569685.1 Candidatus Limnocylindria bacterium
CGGCCTGGGCTGGTGGGACGGGATGATCGGACCGGGCAAGGCGTTCGACACGGACCGCTACTTCGTCGTGTGCACGAACCTCATCGGCTCGTGCCGCGGCTCGACCGGCCCGATGTCCATCGATCCAGCGACCGGCAGGCCGTACGGCGCGACGTTCCCGGTCGTCACCGTCCCCGACATGGTCCGCGCGCAGCGCGCGTTCCTTCGCCAGCTCGGGATCGAGTCGGTCCTCGCCGTGAGCGGTGGATCGCTCGGCGGGATGCAGGCCCTCGAGTGGGCCGTGGCGCACCCGGGCGCGGTCCGGGCCATCGTGCCCATCGCGAGCACGGCCCACCTCGGCACGCAGGGCGTCGCGTGGAACGCGATCGCGCGGAACGCCATCACCAGCGATCCCGATTGGCAGGGCGGCGCGTACTACGGTTCCGGGCGCGCGCCCGACGCGGGCCTCAAGGTCGCCCGCATGGTCGGGCACATCACCTATCTGTCGGCGCACGCGGTGCGCGAGAAGTTCGGCCGCCGCTTCCAGCGCGGCGGCGACGAGCCGCTCTACGACCTGGCGGGGCCGGACTTCGAGGTCGAGTCGTACCTGCGCTACCAGGCCGACGCGTTCGCCGCGCGGTTCGATGCGAACGCGTACCTCTACATCTCGCGCGCGCTCACGTACTTCGACCTCGCGCGGACGTACGGACAGCGGTCGCTCGAGCGCGCCCTCGCCCGCGTCCGCGCCGCGACCCTGCTCCTGTCCTTCTCATCCGACTGGCTGTACCCGCCTCGCGACTCGGAGGAGATCGCCGCGGCACTCCGGGCCAACGGGAAGGACGTCCGGCACGAGATCATCCAGGCCGATTACGGTCACGATTCGTTCCTCTTGGAGGAGGCGGAAATGACCCGCGAGATCAACGCGTTCCTTGATCGGGTGGCCGAGAAGGTGGTGCGATGACCGACAGCGCGGCCGAGGAGGGCACCAGGGCGTTCGGCTTCGACACGCGGGCCATCCACGCCGGCCAGCGGCCGGACCCGTACACCGGGGCGCGGGCCGTCCCGATCTTCCAGACCACGTCCTACGTGTTCGAGGACCCGGAGTCCGCGGCCGCGTACTTCAACCTGCAGGAGTACGGCAACACGTACTCGCGGATCATGAACCCGACCACCGCGGTGTTCGAGGAGCGCATCGCGAGCCTCGAGGGTGGCGCCGGCGCGGTCGCGTTCGCGAGCGGCCTTGCCGCGCAGGCGGCGGCCCTGTTCACGATGCTCACGCCCGGCGACCACATCGTGTCGTCGAGCGCCCTTTACGGCGGCACGGTCACGCAGCTGAAGCACCTGTCGCGCAAGCTCTCGATCGACCTCACGTTCGTGGATCCCGACGACCTCGCGGCCTGGCGCGCGGCGCTCCGACCGAACACGAAGGTCCTCTACGGCGAGACGATCGGCAACCCAGGCGGGAACGTGCTCGACATCCGGGCGGTCGCCGACATCGCGCACGGCCACGGTGCCCCGCTCATGGTCGACTCGACCTTCGCGACGCCGTACCTGTGCCGGCCGATCGAGCACGGCGCGGACATCGTGGTCCACTCGGCGACGAAGTTCATCGGCGGGCACGGGACGAGCATCGGGGGCGTCGTGGTCGAGGCCGGCACGTTCGACTGGTCCAACGGCCGCTTCCCGGTGGTGGCCGATCCGTCGCCCGCATACCACGGGCTCGCGTTCCACGAGACCTTCGGGATGTACGGGTACCTCATGAAGCTGCGCGCGGAGTCGCTGCGCGATCTCGGCGCCGCACTCTCGCCGTTCAACGCGTTTCTCTTTCTCCTTGGTCTTGAAACGCTTCCTCTGCGGATGGCCAAGCATGTGGAGAATGCCGTGGGCGTCGCGAAGTTCCTCGAGACGCATGGCGCGGTCGCGGGCGTGCGCTACCCGGGCCTCGCGTCGAGCAAGTACCGGCCGCAGGTCGAGCGTTACCTGCCGCTCGGGGCGGGTGCGGTCTTCGTCTTCGACCTGAAGGGCGGCCGCGAGGCCGGGCAGCACTTCATCGAGAACCTCCACCTCTGGAGCCACCTCGCGAACGTCGGCGACGCGAAGAGCCTGGTCATCCATCCGGCGAGCACGACCCATCGCCAGCTGAACGACGACGAGCTCGCGGCCGCGGGCGTCGGCCCCGGGACGATCCGGCTTTCGGTCGGGCTCGAGACGCTCGACGACCTCATCGCGGACCTCCGGCGCGGCCTCGCCGCGGCGAAGACGAAGTGACGGACCTCCAGCACTATCAGGATCCGACCACGATCCTCGCGACGCTCCGCTCGGCGCGGACCGTCGCGATCGTCGGCCTCTCGAAGGATCCGCTCCGGCCGTCGCACTTCATTGGCTTCTACCTGAAGCGGCACGGCTACCGGATCGTGCCGGTGAATCCGCGTGAGGCCGAGGTGCTCGGCGAGAAGTCGTACCCGAGCCTCACGGACATCCCGTTCCCGGTCGACGTGGTCGACGTGTTCCGCCGGCCGGATGCGGTGCCGGCGATCGCCCGCGACGCCGTGGCGATCGGCGCGAAGGCGCTTTGGCTGCAGTTCGGCGTCATCAGCCCCGAGGGTGCGAGGATCGCCGAGGACGGCGGGCTCGCTGTGGTGATGGATCGGTGCATGAAGGTGGAGCACGCGCGGCACCTCGGGCGGATGCACTGGCTCGGGTTCAACACCGGACGCGTCACCGCGAAACGGGAGCGGCTCGGCTGATCGAGTCCGCGGCTACGTGATCGCCTGACCCGTGAGCAACAACCAGAGCACCAACCCTCCCTCCGCGAGCGCGGCGACGCCAAAGGCCACGGCGGCCATCGGCGCCGGCGTCTGCGGAAAGATGAGCGTGAACGAGCCGAGTCCCCCCGCCAGGAGCGCATATCCGAGGAGCGCCGGCGGGACGCGTGACCTGAGGAGGAGATAGCCGAGCACCGCGTCGAAGAGCCCGAAGAACGCCAGCGCGGTGCGTTGGATGTCACGATCGTCCTGGATCATTCCGATGCTCTGGATCACGCATCCGATGGCGGCGAGCGGCAGCAGCGCCAACGCGACGAGCCGATCGGCCGGTGCGAGGAGCTGGAACAGCACGACCGCGACCGCGAAGTACACCGCGTTCGCGGCGAGGGACAACGGCAGGATCTTGAGCCCGCCGCCAGCGACGGAAAGGCCGAAGTAGGCGATCCAGACGATACCGGCGAGGCGCGCGGCTCCGATCTCCACGCGCGCAGTCTCGGCGGGTGATGTGAAGGAATCGTGAACGTATCGAGCTAGCGGCGCCTCGTGCGATCCGGCGACCACACGGTCATCGGCCCGGACGCGCGGCGGACCTTCCGCGGCATCGTCCGCCTCGCGGCCGCGAGTGCCGCGAGCGCCAGGATCAGGATCGCGGCGATCGGCAGCAGCACTGCCGTGATCGTGCCCAGGCGCGCCCAGGCCGTCTGCGTGGATGGAAGCGGCTCCGAATTGGCGCCCGCGGGCCGGGGAATGACCGCTGAGTACACGAGCGCGCCGATCCGTGCGATGAGGTCCTTCGCGTCCGCCTCGGTGCCGCCCGAGGTGAGGACGACCGCGATGCGCGGGCCGCTGGGCGTGCCGATGAGGCCGGCGTCGTGGATGAGGCCGACGAGGTCGCCGGTCTTGTGCGCGACCGCGACGTCCGGCGGCAGATCGCGCGGCAGCCGGTCGTTGATCGTCTGCCGCTCGAGGCGTCCGAGCATGCGTTCGGACGCCGTGGCCGAGATCAGCTTTCGCGTGGCGAGCAGATCGAAGAACGTCCCGAGCGCCCGCGCGGTCACCGTGTGATCCTGGGCGTCGCTCTCCGCGACGCGGAAGCCGGTGATGCCGGCGGACGCCAGGGTCGCGTTCGTCGCGTGGGCGCCGTAGACGCGCAGGAGCGCGAGGGCGGCGCCGTTGTCGGAGTAGGTGATCATCTCCTCGAGCGCCTGATCGATGGTGAGCACGGTCCCCGGATATTCGTTGGAGCCATCGACGGTGACGTCGGCGTCCTCGATCGTGATCGTGTCGTCGTAGGACACGGCGCCGCTGTCGACGAGGCTCTCGACGCGGAGGAGCACCGCGAGCTTGTACAACGACGCCGCGATGTACGGGGTGTCCGCGTCGACCGCGTCGATCGGGTCGGCGACGCCGGGGAACGCGATGAAGATGGCGGCCGTGCCGTCGAATCCGCTGACGAGGTCGCCGATCGCGGTGCCGAGCGGTCGTGCGCCGGTCGCCGATGGGTTCCGGGTGGGAACAGGGGACCCGAGCGTCGCGGTGGGCGGTCCACATGCGCCCGCCATCGCGATCACGGCACCGATCGCGATGAGCGCACCGATCCACCTGGGGAGCAGCACGACCGGAAGACCGTAGCATCCTGCCGTGCCTGATCGCGGAGCGACGGTCGAGTTCCGCGACGTCACGAAGCGGTACGCGGATCAGATCGCCGTCGACACCCTCTCGTTCACGGTGCCGGCGGGCAAGATCTGCATCCTGGTCGGCCCGAGCGGCTCAGGGAAGACGACCTCGCTGAAGATGGTCAATCGGCTGATCGAGCCGACGGCCGGCGCGATCCTCATCGACGGCCACGACGTCACGAAAGAGGAGCCCACCCAGCTCCGCCGCCGGATCGGGTACGTCATCCAGCAGGTCGGCCTGTTCCCGCATCAGACCATCGCCGAGAATGTCGCCACGGTGCCGGTGCTGATCGGCTGGACGAAGCAGCGGATCGCCGCGCGCGTGACCGAGCTGCTCGCCCTCGTCGGCCTCGAGCCGGGCCGGTACGCGTCGCGTTACCCGGCCCAGCTCTCGGGCGGCGAGCGGCAGCGCGCCGGCGTCGCCCGGGCGCTCGCCGCGGAGCCTCCGGTGATGCTCATGGACGAGCCATTCGGGGCCGTCGATCCGATCGTGCGGGAGCGGCTCCAGAGCGAGCTGCTCCGGATCCAGCGCGAGCTCGGCACGACGGTGCTGTTCGTGACCCACGACATCGACGAGGCCATCCGGCTGGGCGATCGCGTCGCGGTGATGCGGGGCGGCAAGCTGGTGCAGTACGCGCCGCCGGGCGAGCTGCTCGCGCACCCGGCGAACGACTTCGTCGCGCAGTTCGTCGGCTCGGACCGCGGGCTGAAGCGTCTTGCCCTCCTCACCGTCGGCGGCGCGGAGATCGACCCGACCGTCGATCGGGCGAGCCTCGATCAAACAGGCCCCGGTCGTGCGGCCGTCGAGCACCCTGCGCGATGCGCTGGCGCGGATGCTCGAGAGCGGATCCCAGATCGCCGCCGTCGTCGACGGCGATCGCTACGTCGGCGCGCTGACGCTCGCGAAGATCGGGAAGATGATCCGGAGCGACGCGTGACCGAGGGCGAGCCGCTCATCCGGTGGGACTGGGTCGCGGGCCATCTCGACGAGGTCGGCCAGCGCCTCGTCGAGCACGTGGAGCTCACGGCCATCGCGGTCGCACTCGGCTTCGTCATCGCGTTCGCGCTCGCGCTCCTCATCATCCGGCGGCCGAGCCTCGAGAGCCCGATCACGTTCGTGACCGGCACGCTCTACACGATCCCGAGCCTCGCCCTGTTCGTTCTGCTCATCCCGTACACCGGCCTATCGGTCCTGACGGCAGAGATCGGCCTGGTCAGCTACACGCTCCTCATCCTCATTCGCAACATCGTGCGCGGGATCCGCGGCGTCCCGGCCGAGGTGCTCGAAGCGGCGAACGGCATGGGCTACACCCCCCGCGAACGTCTCTGGCGCGTCGAGGTCCCGCTCGCGCTCGCCGTGATCATCGCGGGCGTGCGC
>DATCQC010000052.1:0-3968 GCA_036569685.1 Candidatus Limnocylindria bacterium
CCGCGTCTGCCACCAGGAGATTAGTCCCTCCACCGAGGATGAACGTGGGCAGCTCGGCCTCGCGGGCCACGCGGACGGCGCCGACCAGATCGTCCTCGCTGCGCACGTGCACGAAGTAGTCGGCCGGTCCGCCGATATGCAGCGAGGTGTGCCGGCTCATCGGCTCGGCGCGCGCGCCGCCGAGCTCGTTCACGCGGAGCCACCGGCCGCGAGCAACGCGAGAAGTTGCTCGCCCACCGGACGCACGTCGCCCGCCCCGAGGATCAGTACGACGTCGCCCGAGCGCACGCGTCCGGCCAGCTCGCGCGCGGCCGCCTCGACGTCCACGGCGTACGACCCCCGCGCTCGCGCGGCCAGTCGCCGAGCGTCGCCTCCGCCCCCCTGTTCGCGCGCGGACGCGAAGGTCTCCACGACCAGTCGTTCATCGGCGGTCCCGAGCGCCGCCACGAACTCGTCGAAGAATGCGGAGAGGCGGCTCGGGGTATGCGGCTGGAACACAGCGAACAGGCGCGCGCCGGGACCGACCCGGGGCCGCACGGCCGAGATCGACGCCCGCAGCTCCGACGGATGGTGCGCGTAGTCGTCGACCACGACGACGCCTGCTGCGGTTCCAAGCGACTCGAGCCGCCGGACGGTCCCGTTGAATGCGTGGAACGCGTCGGCCGCGGCCGAGAGGGGGATCCCGCAGGCCACGGCGGCGATCACCGCCGCCGCGCCGTTCTGCGCGTTGTGCGCACCAGGAAGCCGCAGGGTGACGCGGCCGCGGCCGGCCGGGCCCGCGAGCACGAAGGTCTGGCCCACCCCGGTATCGAGGCGCTCGCCGATCTGGTAGTCGGCGCCCGCGGTGAGGCCGTACCGCACGGTCCGCGCCGACGTCAGGGCCCGCGCCCCGGCGTCGTCGGCGCACGCGACCAGCGTGGCGACCTGCCCGGCGAATGTCCGGAACGCGGCGTCGTAGTCGGCCTTCGTCGGGAAGATGTCGACATGGTCGAAGTCGACGTTCGTCACGATCGCGATCTCGGGCCGCAGTGCCAGGAACGTGCGGTCGTACTCGTCGGCCTCGATGACGAGCGTGCGGTCGCGGCCGGCGTACGCGTTGGTCCCGAGATCGCGAAGCGGCGCGCCGCAGATGAGCGACGCATCGATGCCGCCGGCGCGCAACGCGGTCCAGGTCAACGCCGTGGTGGTGGTCTTTCCATGGGTGCCCGCGATCGCGACGACGCGCTCGCCGCGCGCGAGCTCCCGCCAGGCGTCCTCGCGCTTCCAGACCAGGATCCCGCCATCGAGCGCCGCCTTGACCTCGGGATTCGCCTCGCCGTAGGCGCTCGACCGCAGCACCACGTCGGCGCCCTTGGTGTGCGCGGCGTCGAACGAGCGATGCACCGTGGCGCCGTCGCGCGCGAGAGCTTCCGCGAGCTCCCAGCTGCCGGTATCCGAGCCGCTCACGATGTGGCCGCGCGCGAGGAGGATGCGCGCGACCGCGGACATCCCCATTCCGCCGATGCCGACGACGTGGACGCGCACTAGGAGCAGTCGCCGAGCGCCAGGACCGCGCGCGCGATGGTCTCGGCGGCCGCCGGGCGCCCGGCGGCCTTGGCGTTCGCGGCCATGCGCGCGAGCCGCACGGGATCGTCGAGCAGGCCGGTCACGACGGACACCAGCCGATCGCCGTCGAGGTCGCTCTCCGCCAGGATGACGGCCGCTCCGAGCTCCGCGGCGGCACGGGCGTTCGCGGCCTGGTGGGCGTTCATCGCGGCGCCGAACGGGATGAGGACCAGGGGCACGCCGAACGCGAGCGGCTCGGCGATCGAGGACGATCCAGCGCGGCCGACCACGAGATCGGCCGCGGCGAGCGCGGCGCCCATCTCGTCATGGAGGTAGCCGTGCGGCTGATAGCGCGCGCGATCGGCCTCGGGCAGCAGCGCGCGGCTCGCCTGGGCCCGTGCGAGATTTGCTGGTCCGGTGTGATGGATGACCGACGCGCGCCGTATGAGCCTGGTGAGCGCGGACTGCGTCGCGGAATTGATCCGCTCCGACCCCTGGCTGCCGCCGGTCACGAAGACGACCAACCCGTCGGACGGGAGCCCGAGCGCGCGCCGGCCATCGGCCTTCGTCCAGCGCAGGAGCGATCCGCGGACCGGGTTTCCCGTCACCGTGGCGCGGCCGCGCGGTACCGCCGACAGCGCGGGCTCGAAGGTCAATCCGATGCCCGATGACCAGCCCGCGACCGCGCGCAGCGCCCGGCCGGGGATCGCGTCGCCGACCCAGAGGTAGATCGGCACGCGCAGGAGCCGCGCGGCGAACAGGACCGGCAGTGAGCTGAAGCTTCCGCTGGTGAGCGCGACGCCGGGGCGGAAGCCGATCAGCTGGATGAGCGCATCGATCGTCGCGACCGGCAGCAGGAGCGCATGGAGGACGAGCGCGATGCGGGAATCCGGATCGCGGAGCGACGGGAGCGGAGTCGCGTGGAAGGCGATGCCCGCCTGGCGGGCGAGATCACCCTCGAGACCGCGCCGTCCACCGATGAACCGGAGCTCGACGGTCGCCAGCGGGGCGAGTGCCTCCGCCACCGCGAGGAGCGGGCTGACGTGACCGGCCGTCCCTCCCCCGACGAGGAGGACCTTGCACCTGCGGCCGGTCGTCCGCGCGCGCGACCGCTTGCCGTCCAACGTTCAGCAGGATACCGACGGCAACGAGACCGACGCAGATGGAGGAGCCGCCGTACGAGATGAACGGGAGCGTGATGCCGGTCATCGGCAGGAGCGCGGCCACGACCGCCATGTTCACCCACGCCTGGAACGCGAGCCACACGGTCACCCCGGTCGCGAGCAGCGCGCCCTCCGGATCAGGCGCGGAGAGCGCGATGCGGACACCCTTGAACGCGATCACCAGGAACAGCACCACGACGGTGAGCGTCCCGAGCAGCCCGAGCTCGTCGCCGAGCACCGCGAAGATCGAGTCGGTGTACGGCGCCGGCAGAAACCCGAACTTCTCCTTCCCCGCCCCGAGGCCCTCGCCGAGCGGCCCGCCGAGTGCCAGGCCGTAGATGGATTGGATGGTCTGGAACCCGGCACCCTGCGGCTCGCTCCACGGATCGAGGAACGTCACGAGTCGCAGCAGCCGGTACGGCTGCACGACCGCGACCGCGGCCACGCAGATCGTCGCAAGCCCGCCCAGTGCGGCGAACTCGATGAGCCGGGCGCCGGCGACGAAGTACATGGCGAGGCCGATGGCGACCATGACGATCGCGGTGCCGAGATCGGGCTCCGCGATCACGAGCGCCGCCACGATGGTGAGCACCGCGACGAACGGCACCGTCACGGACCACCGGCCGACGAGCGCGCGCTTCGCCGCGAGCCAGAACGCGAGGTACAGCACGAGGGCGAGCTTCGCGAGCTCCGCCGGCTGCAGTCCCGCGAACGACGAGACGCGCAGCCAGCGCGACGCGCCGCCGACGCGGGTCCCGATGCCGGGCACGAGCACGACGGCGAGCAGCGCGATCGCGATCGCGAGGCCGGGCAGCGCGAGACGGCGGTACCGGTGGTAATCGATCCGCGCGACGACCAGCATCGCGGCGAGGCCGATCGCGACCCACTCGGACTGCTGGACGAGGAAGTACCGCGGGTCGTCCTGCGCGTCGAGCGCCTTGATGCCGCTCGCGCTGTAGACCATCGCGAGCCCGATCCCGAGCAGCGCGAGGATGACCGACAGGAGCATGAGGTCGTACCCGGTGTGGGTCGGAAGGCGAAGGCGCTTCATGCCCGCGTCGCCTCGAGGCCGCGCACTGCGGCGCGGAACGCCTCGCCGCGCTCCTCGTATGACGAGAACATGTCGAATGACGCGGCCGCAGGCGAGAGCAACACGACATCGCCGCGCTGCGCGATCGCCGTCGCGCGGCTCACCGCGTCGCGGAGATCCGTCGCGCGCTCGACCGGCAGATTCTTCTTCGCCGCACCCGCACGCTCGAG
>DATCQC010000053.1:0-7288 GCA_036569685.1 Candidatus Limnocylindria bacterium
CAGGCTCGTTTCGTTCCAGAACCGCTATTCGCGTCCGGGGCGCTCGCAGACCATCGAGCTCGCCCGCCGATTCGAAGCGGCTAACCCCGAGCCGAACCGGCTCGTGCTCGTCGCGGAGGACTCCGCGGGAGCCGTGGTGGCGGCGGCCAGCGCTTCGGATGGCGGGCTCATGGGCGGCGGCCAGAATCGCTGGCGGGCGAACATTCGCGTCGCTCCGGACATGCGCGGCCGCGGCATCGGGACGCAGATGCTCGGACGGCTCGAGGCCCACGTCATGGCCAAGGTTGCGCCGAAGCTGCAGGGCGCGGTCCGCGGCGAAGAGGCCGATGGGCTTCGCTTCGCCACCAAGCACGGCTACCGCGAGTTCCACCGCCGCTTCGATTCGTACCTCGATGTGCCTGCGTTCGACGCGTCGCGATTCGAAGGAGCGCAAGCACTCGCCTCGCGCGCCGGGGTCCGCATCGATCGGTACGACGTGCTCGAGGCCGAGGCGGCCGACACGGTCGCGTTCCAGCGTTCGACGTACGAATCGCTCTCGACGACCCAGATGGATATCCCGCGTCCCGAGCCGCTTCCTCCTCCGCCGCCTTTCGAAGCGGTGCGCGAGGTGTACTTCGAGAACGACACGTTCGCCCGCGACTCGTCCGTCATCGCGATGCGCGACGGCCGGGTCGTGGGCACCTCGATCACGATCATCGATCCCGAGGGCGTCGCGTACACCGTGTACACCGGGGTCGATCGCGCCGAGCGCGGGAAAGGCATCGCGCTCGCGATGAAGCTGGCGATCCTCGATCGCCTGAAGGCCCGCGGCATCAAGCTCTTCGGCACGACGAACGACGAGGCCAACGCTCCCATGCGGGGCATCAACGCCAAGCTCGGGTACGTCATCGCGCCGCCGACGATCGAGGTGGAGAAGGTGTTCGAGCGGTGAGCGCGCTCAAGATGCCCGGCCTCGCGAGTCCCGGCGGGGAGCTGCTGGCCGGCGCGCTGCACCAGCTCGACTCGGCCGCGAAGGCGCTCGGCCTCGATCCGGGCATGCATCGCCTGCTGCGCTCGAACGAGCGCGCGCTCATCGTGTCGGTCCCGGTGATGATGGACGACGGGCGCCTCGAGGTGTTCGCCGGCTACCGGGTCCAGCACTCGACCGGGCGTGGCCCGGGGAAGGGCGGTATCCGCTTCCATCCCTCCGTGAGCCTCGAGGAGGTCTCGGGCCTCGCGATGCTCATGACCTGGAAATGCGCCGTCACGGACCTGCCGCTCGGCGGCGCGAAGGGCGGCGTCGCCGTCGACCCACGCAAGTACAGCAAGCGCGAGCTCGAGCGGCTCACGAAGCGCTACACGGTCGCGATCCTGCCGATCATCGGTCCCGAGCAGGACATCCCGGCCCCGGACGTGAACACTGACGCGCAGACGATGGCGTGGATCGTCGACACGGTCACGATGATGACCGGCAAGCACTCGCCCGAGGTCGTCACGGGGAAGCCCGTGGACCTCGGCGGATCGCGCGGACGCCACGAGGCCACCGGCCGCGGCGTCGCCTTCGTGACCCTCGAGCTCTTGCGCAAAATGGGGAAGCCGATCGAGGGCACCCGTGTCGCCGTGCAGGGCTTCGGCAACGTCGGCAGCTTCGCCGCGCTCGCGCTCGCGGAGGCCGGTTGCCGGATCGTCGGGATCTCCGACGTCAGCGGCGGATATGCCGTCCCTGCCGGCGTCGATGTGCGAGCCGCCATGGAGCACGCGAAGCGCAACCCGCAGCGCACGCTCGAAGCACTACCCGGCGCGACGCGTATGAGCAACGACGAGCTGCTCGCGATGGATGCCGACGTGCTCATCCCGGCGGCGCTCGAGGCGCAGATCACGGCGGATAACGCATCGAGCATCCGCGCGAAGGTCATCGTCGAAGGGGCGAACGGGCCGGTCACCGCCGAGGCCGACCGGATGCTCGCCGAGCGCGGCGTCACCATCGTGCCGGACATCCTCGCGAACGCGGGCGGTGTGGTCGTTTCGTACTTCGAATGGGTCCAGAGCCGCGCGCAGTTCTACTGGGAGCTCGACGAGGTCGAGCGGCGGTTGGAGATCTACATGCGCCGCGCGATGGAGTCGGTCCTCGCGAAAGCGAAGACGTACGACTCGAGCTATCGCGAGGCGGCGTTCATCCTGGCCGTCGAGCGGGTCGCGCGAGCGATCGAGCAGCGGGGCATTTTCCCCTAGGCGCTGGACCGGCTTGCATAAATATCCACTCCGATGCATAATCGGCCGATGCCCACGAAGGTCGCGATCGTTGGCGTCACGGGCTATGCCGGAGGCGAGCTCGCGCGGCTGCTCCTGCGCCATTCGGGCGTGCGGATCGTCGCGGCCGTCGCGCGGAGCCACCAGGGCGAGCCGCTCCGGACCGTCCAGCCGCATCTGCACGACGCTCCCGACTTGCTGGTCGTCGGCACCGACGTCGCCGATGCCGACGTCGTCTTCACCGCGCTGCCGGCCGGAGAGGCCGCCAAGCTGGCGCCGCACTGGCTCCGCGAGGGCCGGCGCATCGTCGATGTCGGCAGCGACTTCCGGCTGAAGGATCCCGCCGCATATGTGAAGTGGTACGGCTACACGCATCCCGCGCCCGAGCTCCTCGCTGAGGCCGTGTACGGGCTGACCGAGTTCGCCCGGGCTGCGCTGCCACAGGCGCGGATCGTCGCGAATCCCGGCTGCTACCCGACCGCGGCGCTGCTCGCGCTCGCTCCGGCCGCGAAGCACGGGCTCGTCGGCGCGGACGTCATCGTGGACGCGAAGTCGGGCGTCTCGGGCGCGGGACACGTCGTCGACGATGCGTTCCTGTACGGCACCGTGGACGAGAGCGTGCGGACGTACGGCGTTCCGGCCCACCGCCACACGCCCGAGATCGCGCAGGGGCTCGTGTCGCTCGGCGGGCCGCCGCCGCGGCTCACGTTCGCGCCGCACCTCGTGCCGATGACCCGAGGGCTCATCGCGACCTGCTACGCGCCGCTGCGCGATGGCGTGACCGCGGCGCAGGTCCGCGAGGCCTACGCGGAGCAGTACCGGGCGGAGCCGTTCGTGCGCGTGACGTCGTCGTTCCCGGCGACGAAGGCGACCCTGGGCAGCAACTGGTGCCTGGTCCATGCGGTCGTCGATGAGGACAACCGCCGGCTCGTCGCGATCGGCGCGCTCGACAACCTGGTGAAGGGCGCGGCCGGCCAGGCGATCCAGAACTTCAACGTGCTCTGCGGCCTCCCGGAGACGCAGGGCCTCGAGACGATGCCGCTATGGCCGTGAGCTCCGGACAGGGCGTCACGTTCGCGCGCGGCTTCGTCGCCGGCGCCGTCGCGGCCGGCGTGAAGCACGAGGGCACGACGCGGCTCGACATCGCCCTGATCGCGTCGACCGCGGAGCACTGCCATGCCGCGGGCGTCTTCACGACGAACGAGGTGATCGCAGCGCCGTGCGTCGTGACGAAGAAGCACGTGGCCCGGGGCCACCTGCGGGGGATCATCGTGAACTCCGGCAACGCGAATGCCTGCACGGGCCCGCAGGGCGAGCGCGATTCCGTCGCGATGGCGAACGCCGCCGGGGAGCTGCTGCACGTGGACCCGCACGACGTCGCGGTGGCGAGCACCGGCGTCATCGGCGTGCCCATGCCGATGGACCGCATCGGTCCGGCGATCGCACGGATCGCTCTGTCCGAAGCGGGCTGGGACGACGCCTCGCGCGCGATCATGACGACCGACACGAAGCCAAAGGTGGCGCAGCGCGAGCTCACGCTGGCCGGAGGCGCCGTCCGGATCGGCGGAATGGCCAAGGGCGCCGGCATGATCCACCCGAACATGGCGACGATGCTCGCGTTCGTCACGACCGATGCGCAGATCGATGGCGCGGCGCTCCGGCCGATGCTCCGTTCGGCCGCCGCCGACAGCTTCAACGCCATCTCCGTGGATGGCGACACGAGCACGAACGACACGCTGCTCGTCCTCGCGAATGGCGCGTCGGGCGTCCGCGTGGGCACACTCGACGGGCCGGCGTTCCTCGACGCGCTGACGGCCGTCTGTCTGGACCTGGCACGCGCGATCGTGGCCGACGGCGAGGGCGTGACCAAGGTCTTCGAGGTCCGGGTCACGGGCGCAGCGTCCGAAAGCGACGCGCGCCTGGCCGCTCGCACGGTGACGACCTCGAATCTGGTGAAGACCGCGATCCACGGCGCCGATCCGAACTGGGGCCGCATCCTCGCGGCGGCCGGCCGTTCAGGTGCGAGGGTCGATGCGGGCAAGGCCTCGATCCGGATCGGCGGCGTCGCGGTCTTCGAGCGCGGGTCGCCGCGGCCGTTCGACGCCGCGGTGGTCCGCGCGGTCTTCGAGCGGCCGGATATCGCGATCGAGCTCGACCTCGGGCTTGGCGATGCGACGACCCGGGCCTGGGGCACCGATCTGTCCGCCGAGTACGTGAGGATCAATGCCGACTACACCACCTAAGGGGCAGAGCCGTACCCCCACCGCCGAGCGCGTGCGCGAGGCTGTGGTTCTGAAGATCGGCGGCAGCGTGGCCCGCGATGACGATGCCGCGCTGGACCTGGTGGCGTCGCTCAACGACGCCGGCCGGCCGCTCGTCGTCGTGCACGGCGGCGGACCCCTCGTGGGCGAGTGGGCGACCAGGCTCGGGCTCGAGACGAAGTTCGAGCGAGGGCTCCGCGTCACCGATGAGCCGACGCGCGACGTGGCCCTCGCCGTGCTCGCCGGTCTCGTGAACAAGACCCTCGTCGCGCGTTTGATCGCGAAGGGCGTTCCAGCGACCGGCG
The DNA here is from genome assembly GCA_036569685.1 of Candidatus Limnocylindria bacterium. Classification (GTDB taxonomy): domain Bacteria; phylum Chloroflexota; class Limnocylindria; order P2-11E; family P2-11E; genus UBA4735. The sequence continues at coordinate 4,796 of DATCQC010000053.1, forward strand.
TGTCCGGGATCGACGGCGGGATGCTGCGGGCCGAGCGCGAGGATGGCACGCTTGGCCTCGTCGGTCGCGTCGCCATGGTCGACAGCTCGCTCCTCGAGGAGCTTCTCGCGGCGCTCCGCGTGCCGGTCGTCGCGCCCGCGGCGCTCGACGCGGATGGCGCGATCGTCAACGTGAACGGCGACACCGCCGCCGGCGCGATCGCCGCGGCGGTCGCCGCGCGTCTGCTCGCGTTCGTCACGGACGTCCCGGGCGTGCGCGGCAAGGACGGGCGCGTGATCGCGTCGCTCGATCGCGATCGGGCGAAGGCGCTCGTCGACGATGGGACGATCGAAGGAGGCATGCTCCCCAAGGTCGAGGCTTGCCTTGTCGCGGCGCAGGCCGGCTGCCGCGCGGCCATCGTGTCGGCCCGGGACATCGACGCCGTCGAAGCGCTCCTGGGCGGCGAGCAGGCCGGCACCGTGTTCGAGGCCGCGGCATGAACGAGCTCAACGTGCGCAAGCAGCAGCGGCAGCACACGCTGCTTCGCCTCGTGACCGAGAAGCGGCTCGCGACCCAGCAGGACGTCGTGCGCGCGCTCCGCGCGGCCGGCTTCGCGGCGACGCAGGCGACCGTGTCGCGCGACATCGTGGAGCTCGGCTTGGTCAAGGTCGCGCGCGACGGCGCGCACGTGTACGCGCCGCCGGCGAGCGTCCCTGCGTCGGGCGGCATCGAGCGGCTCCGCCGGTTCTGCGAGGAGTACCCGGTCCAGGGCGCCGTCGCGGGCAACATGGTCGTCCTGCGGACGCCGCCAGGCACGGCGAACGCGCTCGCGATCGCGCTCGACACCTCGGGCTTCTCGGACGTCGTGGGCACGATCGCCGGCGACGACACGGTGTTCGTCGCGGCACGCGATCCCGCGCGCGCTCGCGGGATCAACAAGCGTCTTTCGCAATACGGCATCGGAACGCAGGCGTGACCAAGCCCACCCAGGCCGAAACGATCGTCCTCGCGTACTCGGGCGGCCTCGACACCTCGGTCGCGGTCGCGTGGCTGCGTGAGACGTACGGCTTCGAGGTCGTGACCTGCACCGGGGACCTCGGCTCGGTGAAGGACCTGCCCGGGATCCAGCGCAAGGCGATCCAGAGCGGTGCGAAGAAGGCGATCGTCCACGACGCGCGCGAGCCGTTCGTCAAGTTCTTCCTCTGGCCGGCGCTCCAGGCCGGTGCGCTATACGAGGGCCGGTACCCGCTCGCGACCGCGCTCGGCCGGCCCCTCCTCGCGAAGCTGCTCGTGGACGCCGCGCGCGCGGAGGGTGCGCGTTACGTGGCCCACGGATCGACCGGGAAGGGCAACGACCAGGTGCGGTTCGATCTCGCCGTCGGCGCGCTTGCGCCCGAGCTCACGGTCATCGCGCCACTGCGCGGCGGGATGAACATGAGCCGCGAGGAGGAGATCGACTACGCGAAGGCCCGCGGGATCCCCGTGCCGGTCACGAAGAAGAGCCCGTACAGCGTCGATGAGAACCTCTGGGGCCGATCGATCGAGGCCGGCGTGCTCGAGGATCCGTGGGGCGCGCCGCCGCGTGACGTCTTCCAGTGGACCGTGGACCCGAATGAAGCGCCGCAGATGGCGAAAGAGATCGTGGTCGGCTTCGAGCAGGGCATTCCCTCCACCATCGACGGGTCAACGATGGCCGGCGTCGCCCTCATCGAGAAGCTCAACGAGCTCGGCGGGAAGCACGGCGTCGGGCGCATCGACCAGATCGAGAACCGTCTCGTCGGCATCAAGTCACGCGAGATCTACGAAGCCCCGGCCGCGGTCATCCTCCACCTCGCGCACCGCGCGCTCGAGGACATGGTCCTGTCGAAGGAGTCGTTGCGGTCGAAGGCCCGGATGGCCGACGAGTACGCCGACCTCATCTACAACGGCCTCTGGTTCTCGGCCCACCACCAGGACCTCGCGGCGTACGTGCACAGCACCCAGCGCTTCGTGACCGGCGAGATCCGCGTGCGGCTCCATCGGGGCACGGCCGTCGTCGTCGGCCGGCGCTCGGAGCACTCGCTGTACTCGACAGCGCTCGCGACCTACGGCAAGGGGGACGCGTTCGATCACAAGGCCGCCGAAGGATTCATCGGGGTATTCGGGCTGCCCCTGCGGAACCAGTCACGCATCCAGGCGCTCTGGGGCCCGGACAGCGAGGCGACGCTCGCGATCCCGAAGACCGTGGCGACGCGCCCCAAGAAGAAAGCCTCGAGGCGCGCATGACCGACCTCTGGAAGGGCCGGTTCGTGACCGCGCTCGACCCCCGGATCCGCGCGTTCACGGCCTCGCTCGAGCTCGACAAGCGCATCGCGCTGCACGATGTGCGCGGGAGCATCGCGCACGCGCGGATGCTCGGGCGTCAGGGCATCCTCCCGGCCGCGGACGCCGCGGCGCTCGTCGCCGGGCTCGAGGTCATCGCCGACGAGCTGCGCGCGGGATCGTTCCCGTGGCCCGCGGACGCGGAGGACGTGC
>DATCQC010000054.1:0-10832 GCA_036569685.1 Candidatus Limnocylindria bacterium
CCGGTGGGTGGATTCGCTCCCCCGCCGGTACTAGCGGGGGTATGAGGCCGGCGCTAGCTGAGGAGGGTCGCCTTTCGTTCGGGTCCCACCCCGACCATCCCGATCGGCGCGCCGACGGTCTCTTCGATGCGCTGCAGGTACGTCCTTGCTGCCGGTGGCAGCTTGGCCCGTTCGCGGATTGCGCCGATGTCCTGGCACCAGCCGCGCAGCTTCTCGTAGCTCGGCGTGACGCGGTCGAGGAGCTTGGTCGGCGGCATGTCCGCGGTGAGCCGACCGTCCAGCTCGTAGGCAGTGCAGAACGGGATCTCCTCGTACGTGCCGAGCATGTCGAGCTTCGTGACCGCGAGCTCGGTGAACGCGTTGAGCCGCTGGGCATGGCGCGCGGCGACCGCGTCGAACCAGCCGATGCGGCGCGGGCGCCCGGTGGTCGCCCCGTATTCCTCGGCGCGCTCGCGCAACGTGTTGGCGGCCTCGCCGCCGAGCTCCGTGGGGAACGGACCCTCGCCGACGGCCGTGCTGTAGGCCTTCACGACGCCGATCACGCGCGTGATGGAGCGTGCCGGGATGCCTGCGCCGATCGACGCGAATCCCGCGAGCGGATTGCTCGAGGTGACGTACGGGTAGATGCCCCAGTCGAGATCGCGCATCGCGCCGAGCTGGCCTTCGAGCAGGACCCGCGCGTCGGTCGCCACCGCGCGCTCGACGAGCGATAGCGTGTCCGCGATCCGGTCGCCGAGCGCCGCGGCTGCGGCAAGGACGCCGTCGGCGACGGTCCGGGCATCGAGCGGCGCGTCGCCGAACTTCGTGAGGATCACGTTCTTCGTCTCGAGCTCGTGCGCGACGCGCTCGCGGAACGAACGCTCGTCGCGGACCTCGTAGAGCTGGATGCCGTGGCGCGCGACCTTGTCCGCGTACGCGGGACCGACGCCCTGACCGGTCGTGCCGAGCTTGCGCCGGCCCCGCTCGCGCTCGTCGAGCCGGTCGAGCGCGACGTGCCACGGCATGAGCAGGTGCGCGCGATCGGAGATGCGCAGGTTCGCCGTGGACACGCCGCGCCCTTCGAGCATCTGCATCTCGTCGCGCAGGACCACGAGGTCGATCACCATGCCCGTGCCGAGCACGCACGTGGCGTTCGGATTGAAGATGCCGGATGGGACGAGGTGGAGCTTGAAGGTGCCGAAGTCGTTCACGACGGTGTGCCCGGCGTTGTTGCCGCCCTGGTAGCGGATGACGAGATCCGCCTCCTGCGCGAGGAGATCCGTGATCTTGCCCTTGCCCTCGTCGCCCCATTGCGCTCCGACGATGGCGGTCACCGGCACGTGACGGAATGCTAGTGGAAGACGGTGCTCGCGACCTCGACCGAGAGCTTCGCGAGCTCGACTGTCGTGAGGGTTCGCGCCGGCTCGTGCAGCCACCAGGTGTTCGCATCCCAGTCCGGATCGCGGGCCGGGTAATTGCTGAACGTGAGGGACCCGGGACCGAACGCCTGCGCGAACAGATTCGCGGCCCGGCGCTGGTGATACGGGCTGGTCACGAGGATGGCCGATCGGAGGCCCTGGGCCTTCATGAGGCTCGCGACGAGCCGGGCGTTCTGCTCGGTGGTATTGGAGGATGGCTCGACGAGGATCGCCGAGTCCGGCACGCCGAGTGCCTGGGCTTCGCGCTTCATGATCTCGCCGCTCGCGACCGAGTTGGGGTCCTCCGCGGCGCCCGCGAACAGGATGAGCGGGGCGTACTTGCGCTTCCACAGATCGACGGCCGTCTCGGTGCGCGCGCCGGTGTCGCCCGAGAGCGCGACGATCACATCCGCCGGCGCGAGCGGATCCTCGAGGTCGAGGATGTGCCCGATGCCGACGAAGAACAGGCAGGCAACGACGAGGCCCGTGAGCAGGCCGCCCAGGAACCGGCGCATCGCGTCTCCTGGGGTCTAGGCCGGCCGCATCGCCGCGACCGTGCGGCGGAGACCCTCACCGAGCGGAACGGACGAGCGCCACAGGTTGTCGCGCGCGGCTTTTGACGAATCGAGGCAGCTGCGCTGGATCTCGCCCTGCCGTTCGCCTGCGCGGATCACCTGCTTCGGTGGGCCGAGGAGCGCGGTCATCTGACGGACGAGCTCTGTCACCGAGGTCGCCACGCCGGTGCCGATGTTGTACGTGCCGGTGGCGCTGCGGTCGAGCGCCGCGAGGATCGCGGCGACCGCGTCGGAGACGTACAGGTAGTCCCGCTCGGCCGAGCCGTCGCCGTAGATCGTCAGTGGATCACCGCGCGTCCAGCAGCCGGCGAAGATCGCGATCACTCCACCCTCGAGGTCCGTCCGTTGCCGTGGCCCGAAGATGTTCGCGAACCGCAGGGTCACGGCCACGAGTCCGGCGGTCGATGCGGCGAGCTTCTCGGCCTCGGCCTTGTATCGGCCGTACGGGGACGGCGCGTCGATCGGGGTGTCCTCGGTCGCGCAGGTCGGCGTCTCGCCGTAGAGCGCGCCACCGGTCGAGATGTTGACGAACGCGCGGGCGCCTGACGACTGCGCGACGTCGAGAACGTTCGAGGTCCCGTTCACGATGACGCGGTGATAGAGCGCCGGCTGCGCGATCGATTCCACGACCTTCGTCTTCGCGGCGGCATGGACGACCGCGTCGAAGCGCTCTCCAGCGAGCCGGTCGTGGATCGCCTCGCGATCACTGACATCCGCGACGATGAGCGGCGTGGCCGGATCGAGGTTCGCCCGGTCGCCGGTCGAGAGGTCGTCGAGCGCGACAACGTCGTCGCCCCGCCCGCGCAGGGCGTCGACGATGTGGGATCCGAGGAACCCGGCGCCGCCGGTCACGAGCACGCGCATGCGACTTATCCCCCTTCGCTGTGGACAACAGTGTGGAAGACCGGTGGCGCGCCATGGACAAGTGAACGGAATCTGGGGAAGCCGTGCGTCCCCCGTCGTGGGTAAGGGCATCGTCCGAAGCCGCTCGGGCCCCTAGCGTTCACCGGTTGTGAGACCCCTTGACACGACTCGAACAAGCGTTCTAACTACCTAGGTGACCTTGGTCAACTCGGAGCAGGCGGCCGAGCGCGCCACGCCGCACGACCTCGCCGCGGAGCAGCGCGTCCTCGGCGCACTGCTCATCGACCGCGACGCCATCTTCAAGGTGGCGGACCTGCTCCGGGCCGAGGACTTCTACCAGGCGAAGCACCAGCGGGTCTATCGGGCGGCCCAGGCATTGCTCGAGCGACGCGAGCGGATCGACCCGCTCACGATGCAGGTCGAGCTCGCCCGCAACGAGCAGCTGGATCAGGTCGGCGGGCCGGCCTACCTGCGCGAGCTCGTCGACGCGACGCCGACGGCCGTCGACGTCGAGCGTCACGCGCGCATCGTCCGGGATCGCTCGCTCCTCCGGCGCCTGCTGAACGCGGCGAAGGACATCGCTGCCGATGCGTACGACGAGCCCGCGGACGTGACGATCACACTCGACCGCGCCGAGCAGCGGATCTTCAGCCTGCGCGATGACGCGATGAATGCGCAGCTACGGCACATCCAAGCCGCGCTCATGCAGAACTACGACCACATCACCGAGCGGATGGAGCACCCGTTCGAGGTGAGCGGTATCCCGTCGGGGTTCCGCGAGATCGACGCGTATACGGAAGGCTTCACCCGCGGCGACCTGGTGATCATCGCGGCGCGCCCATCGGTCGGAAAGACGAGCCTCGCCCTGGCGATCGCGCATCACGTCGCGCGACGCGGCACCGGCGTGCTCGTGTTCTCGCTCGAGATGGACACGAAGCAGATCGTCGCGCGGTTCCTCGGCCTCAACTCGCGAACCGACCTGCTCGCCCTGCGCACGGGCAACATCCGGGACACGGAGGCGGCGAGCGCGCTCGCGGGGCTGCCGATCCTCATCGATGACACGCCGGGGATCTCGATCATGGAGCTGCGCACGAAGGCCCGGCGCGCGATCGCGCAGGCGCCCGGCGGACTCGGGATCATCGTCGTCGACTACCTGCAGCTCATCCGCACCGGCGAGCACGAGGAGAACCGGGTGCAGGAGCTCGCGACGATCACGCGCAACCTGAAGTCGCTCGCCCGCGAGCTCGACGTGACCATCGTCGCGCTGTCGCAGCTCTCGCGCGCCGCAGGCGACGGCGGCAACGAACCGAAGCTCTCCACGCTTCGTGAAAGCGGTAGCCTCGAACAGGATTCAGACGTCGTCGTGATGCTCTGGAAGGACAAGGACGAGACACCCCCGAATGCGCCACGGCTCATCCGCGGCAGCATCGCGAAGAACCGCAACGGACCGACCGGGCGCTTCGAGCTGTACTTCGAAGCGGAGCAGGCGCGCTTCTACTCGCGTGGCGATGATGAGGGCACGCCGGTATGACTCTCGACGTCGCGCGCAACGCGCCGAAGCCACCACCCGAGAACCCAGAGGCCGAGGCCTCGTTGCTCGGCGCGATGCTCATCGACCATTCGCTGTACGCGCCGTTCGTACGCGGGCAGATCGCGCCTTCGGATCTCTCGCGCGACAACCACAAGCTCGCCCTCGGCGCGATGGACCGTGTCGCCGCGCGCGGCGACCAGATCTCATTCGAGACCGTGCAGCAGGAGCTCGCCGCGACGGACGAGCTCGGCGCGGTCGGCGGCCCGCAGTTCCTCGTCGGCCTCATGCAGAACGTGCCGACCGTGGCGCATGCGGAGACGTACGCGACGATCGTCGCGCGGACCGCCCAGCTGCGGAAACTCATCGGCGCGGCGAACGAGATCGCGCGACTCGCGCTCGTCCGCGAGGATGCACGCGGCGCGGTCGAGGATGCCCAGCGCCTCCTCTTCGCCGTCAGCGAGACGTCACTGCACCGGGACATCGTGACGCTCGAGGTCGCGCTCAACCGCTACATCGCGCAGATCGAGGAGCGCGGCGATGAGGCCCAAGCCGGCGTGCCGACCGGCCTCAAGACGCTCGATGCGAAGACCGGCGGCCTGCAGCCGTCGGATCTCATCCTCGTGGCCGGCCGGCCCGGAATGGGCAAGACGAGCCTCGCGCTCTGCTTCATCGAGCACGCCGCGTTGCGCGCCGGGAAGACCTGCGCGATCTTCTCGCTCGAGATGAGCGAGCTCCAGGTCGTGCAGCGGCTCATCTCGATGAACGCGGAGATCGACGGCAACCGGATCCGCCGTGGCCGGCTTTCACTCCCGGAGCTCCAGGCGATCAGCGATGCGTCCGGCCGCCTGCAGCAGGCCCAGATCTACGTCGAGGAGTCGAGCCACCTCACGGTCACGGACATCCTCGCGAAGTCGCGGCGCCTCCAGGCGGAACGCGGCAAGCTCGATCTCATCGTCATCGACTACCTGCAGCTCATCGAAGGAGCGGCCGGTGACGACGATGACAACCGAGTGCAGGAGGTCGCGAAGATCTCGCGGGCGCTGAAGGCGATCGCCCGCGAGCTCGAGGTCCCGGTCGTCGCGCTATCGCAGCTGTCGCGGCAGATCGAGACCCGCGGCACCGAGCCGATGCTCTCGGACCTTCGCGAGTCGGGCGCCCTCGAAGCGGACGCAGACCTCGTGATGTTCCTGTGGCAGAAGGACCAGCAGGACCGCAAGGACGGCGTTATGCGCCTCAAGCTTGCGAAGCATCGGAACGGGCCGACCGCCGACATCGATCTGCACTTCGAGGCCGAGCTCACGCGCTTCCGCGATCTCGGCGAGACGCGCGAGGGCGGCTAGGCCGGCTCGATCCCGACGGCGACGTGCGCGCGCACGTCGGTCGCCAGGCGGATCTCCACCTTGTGCACTCCGAGGGAGCGCAGCGGCTCGGCGTTGATCTTCCGCGGATCGACGTCGATGCGGTGCTCGCGCTTCAGCGCGTCGGCGATCTCCTTCGTCGTGACGGAGCCGAAGGTCTTGCCCTGCTCGCCGGCCTTCAGCGTGAACACCAGCGTCACCGCGTCGAGCTTCTTCGCGAGGGCCACCGCGTCGTCGTGCGCGCGGTCCTGCTTCGCCTTGGCGCTCGCGCGCTCCTGCGCGACGCGCTTCAGCTCGCCGGCGCTCGCCTCGATCGCCAGGCCTTTCGGAAGCAGGAAGTTCTGGGCGTAGCCGTCGGCGACCTCTTTCACGTCGCCCGGGCGGCCGAGCCCGCGGACCTCCTGCTTCAGGACGACGCGCATGCCGTCTTGGCTACGCGGTCGGGACGGTCGGCGACTCCGGCAGGGCGTTCTCCTGCTCGGACTTGCGGAGTTCCATCTCCCAGGCGAGGACCGAGGCTGCGACGGCGAGGACGCCCATCACCGTCAGCGCACCGATGATCGCGAGGATCGCCTCGATGACCCCGAAGAACCCGCCGTTGCTGTCACGGTCGCTCATACGGATCGCCCCCCTTTTGATGGAGTCCAATCTACCGTCCGGCATGCCCCTGCGCTGAGCAACTTCCGCGCCCCAGCCGCTACGCGCCGCGGACCTCGCCCTCCGGGAAATGTTTGCGGAGCGCGGCCACGGCCGCGGCCACGCCGGCGTCGTGGTCGGGCGCCCAGAACGTGACCTGGTAGCGCGCCTTCCCGTTCGTCACCCGACGGAGCTCGATGGTCGGAGCGGGATCGCGGGCGATCTCGCTGACCGAGGCGACGGCCGCCTTCACGTCGTCAGTCGAGAGCTCGCTGCCGGCGTCGAGGGTCAGGAACACGACACCCCGGCGGAGCGGGAAGCGGGTGAGGTTCACAACGGGCTTCGTCATGAAGTCCCCGTTCGGGACGATGACCTGGCGCCCGTCGGCGGTGCGCAGCTGGGTCGTCCGGAACGAGATCTCCTCCACGAGGCCTGAGTAGCCCGAGACGTCGATCGAGTCGCCGATGCGGAACGGCCGCTCGACCAGCACCCAGACGCCGGCGAAGAAATTCCGCAGGATGTCCTGCAGCGACAGGCCGATGACGATCCCGACCACGCTGAACGAGGTGAGGATCCAGCCGAAGGCGCCCTGGGTGTAGATCGCCAGCACGACGAGGACGCCGAGCACGATCACCCCGAGCTGGGCGAGATTGCCGAGCAGGATCGTCGCGTTCGCCTGGGCCCGATGCCGGGTGAGCCGCCGCATCGTGACCGTCCGGACCGCCCGCGCGAACACGACCGCGATGACCACGACCACGGCCGCCCAGAGCGTCCGGATCGTGTAGTCGACGAGGGTGTCTCGGAGGGCCGCCGGGTCCATTCCGGATGCGATGCTAGGGTCGGTTCTTGACAAACGAACATCCGTTCGGTTACCGTCCGGGCGATGACCAAACAGGACCAGCAGCGCGCCGAGCGGATCCTCGACTACATCCGCGAGACGATCGACGAGCGTGGCTACCCGCCCAGCGTCCGCGAGATCGCCGAGGCCGTCGGCCTCGCGTCCACCTCGGCCGTCCATCACCATCTCACCAAGCTCGAAAAGGACGGGCGGCTCCAGAAGGAGGCGACCCGCTCGCGGGCACTCACCCTCCCCGGCAGCCACGGCGCGAAGGTCGTGAACGCGCCGATCGTCGGCGAGATCGCGGCCGGGCAGCCGATCGAGGCCTACGAGGACCGCACCGAGACCATGGCCCTGCCGGCCGAGCTTGCGCCCAATCACGACACGTTCGTCCTTCGGGTGCGCGGCAAGTCGATGATCGAAGACCACATCGACAACGGGGACTACGTCGTCATCCAGCCGCAGGACACCGCGCGCGACGGCGAGATCGTCGTCGCGATCCTCGATGACAACACCGCGACCCTGAAGCGCTTCTACAAGGAGCGCGACCGCATCCGGCTGCAGCCCGCGAACAGCGAGATGGAGCCCATCTATGCCCGGGACGTGAAGATCCAGGGCAAGGTGATCGGGGTCATCCGCCGGCTCTCATAGCCTTCGCCGGTGGCCACGCCGCGCGTTCTCTCCGACCGTGAGCTGAACCGCGCGCTCCTGGCCCGCCAGCTCCTATTGAAGCGCGCCGCGCTGTCGCCTGCCGTCGCGATCGAGCGGCTCGCCGGATTGCAGGCGCAGTGGGCACCCGCTCCGTATATCGGGCTCTGGTCCCGCCTCGCGACGTTCGCGATCACGGATCTCGAGGACGCGCTCGCGGCGCGCACCGTGGTGAAGGCGACGCTCATGCGCGGCACGCTGCATCTGGTCAGCGCGAGCGACTACCCCGCGCTCTCCGTGGCGGCGACCCGCGCCGGAGCGCTGGACGCCCGCGCGCGTCGGCTCGCCGATGCCGACACGATCCATCGCGCAACGATCAAGTACGCGCGAAACGCGCGGACGCGCGAGGAGCTCGCGGTGTTCCTCGAGACGCAGGGCGTCGCTTCCGATCTCGCCCGCTCGATGCTGTGGTGGCTCATCGCGTCGCACGGCTGGCTCGTGCATGTCCCTCCAAGCGGCACGTGGGCCCACCGCGTGTCCGGCGATCTCATCGCGGCGGACGCGTGGATCCGGTCCGCGCGCGAGCCCGAGCTCGCGGCGGCCGTGAGCATCGCGGTACAGCGCCATCTCGGCGCATTCGGTCCGGCGACCGTCGGCGACATCTCGTCGTGGAGCTCGATCCGAACGCCCGCGATCCGCGCTGCGGTCGTCGCGCTGGGCCCAGCGACCCGCACGTTCACCGATCCGCGAGGCCGGACGCTCTACGACCTCAGGGGCGCGCCACGCCCGGACGCCGACACGCCCGCACCGGTGCGCTACCTGCCGAAGTGGGACAGTACGCTGCTCGCGTACGCGCCACCCGAGCGCGTACGGATCCTCTCCGAGACGCATCGCGGGACCGTCATCGCGAAGAACGGCGACATCGCGCAGACGATCCTCCTGGACGGGATGGTCGCCGGGACGTGGGCGATCGCCGCGAAGCCCGCCGGCGCGACGATCAGCGTGACCCCGTTCGGCCGCGTATCGAAGAGCGACCGAGTCGCGCTCACCGAGGAGGGCGAGCAGCTCGCCCGATTCATCGCGCCGGCATCGAAGGCGCACCGGGTCGCCATCGGATGACCGAGCGCACGATCCTCCACTGCGATCTCGACGCGTTCTATGCGTCGGTGGAGCAGCGCGACCATCCGGAGTACCACGGCAAGCCGGTGATCGTCGGGGGCAGCCCGACCGAGCGCGGCGTCGTGAGCGCCGCCTCCTATGAAGCGCGGAAGTTCGGGGTGCACTCCGCGATGCCGCTGCGCGAGGCCGGGAAGCGCTGCCCGCACGGCATCTTCGTTCCAGGGAACTTCGAGGCGTACGAGGTCGCGTCGGATGCGGTGATGGCGCTCTTCGCGGAGCGCACCCCGCTGGTCGAGCCGATCTCCCTCGACGAGGCGTTCCTCGATATCACGGGTACGGCGCACCTCTTCGGCGGGCCCGAGGCGTGCGCGCGCGACCTGAAGCGGGCCGTGCTCCAGGACGTCGGCCTCGTCCTCTCGGTCGGGATGGCCTCGAACAAGCTCTGCGCGAAGGTCGCATCGGATCTCCGCAAGCCCGACGGGTTCGTGATCGTGCCGCGCGGCGGCGAGGCCGCGTTCCTGGCACCGCTTCCGCTCGCGCGGCTCTGGGGCGTCGGACCGAAGACGCGAGCGGTGCTCGAGGACCTCGGGATGCGCACGGTCGGCGATCTTGCGACCGCGGATCCCGCGCTGCTCGAGGCCCGGCTCGGCGAGCACGGCTCGACCATCGCGCAGCGCGCAAAGGGGATCGACGAAGATCGCGACGTCGTTGCGGATCCGGGCGATCCGAAATCCATCGGCCACGCCCACACGTTCGACCGCAACACGCTCGACCGCGCGCAGATCGAATCGACGCTGCTCCGCCTGGCCGAGGGAGTCGGCCGGCGGCTGCGCAAGCACGTGCTGCGTGGGCGCACGGTGGAGCTCCAGCTCCGGGTCGCACCGTTCGAGACACGGACGCGTCAGCGCACCCTGGCCGAGCCGACCTCCGACGACCTTGCGATCTTCGAGACGGCTCGCGTCTTGCTGCGCGACGCGCTCGCCGCGGATCGCGATGCCGGTCGCGTGAGCCCGGTCCGTCTGATCGGCGTGACGATGAGCGGCCTGGTCGGTGGGGAGCAGCTCGACCTCTTCACCGGCGCGCGCATGTCGCGGCTGAACGCGGCCCTCGACGCGGTCCGCACGCGGTTCGGCGACGACGCCCTCGATCGGGCGAGCGCGCGTGAGGCGAACGGCCGCCGCCGCCTTTCCGACCGGCGGCCTCGGTGAAATCTGTGGACGGACTGTGGACGACAAGCGTGGCGCGGTGTGGACGAGGGTGTGGACGCGTTCGTGGACAAAAGACCTTGTTCGCGCGCAAGCACGTGCCGATGATGCGCAGGTCGCGTGAAGGAGGGTCGGTCGCAGGGTGACGGAGGAGCGGATCGCTGCACTCGCCATCGAGTTCATCGCGTTCTGCTTCCGGCGCCGTGCGGTCGAATGGCCCCAGCTCTATGACGAGATGTGCTATGTGGCCGGGAACCGCCTGTACAAGGGCCTCGGCTACGACGAGCTGCGGGAGGCGGGACTCGACTTCACGCTCTCGGGACTGGCGCGGACGAGCCGCGTCGCTGCCGAAGTGACGAGATCGATGCGCCACGAGACGGCACTGGCGAGCTAGCCCGCGTCAACGTTGGCCACACCGGCAGGGGCGGCGAGTGAAAGGAAGCGCACTCGCCGCCTCTTTATGTCCGCGGACAGCGGAGGTGGCAGAATGAACGCTGCACAGGGGAGTGCGGGCGCGAAAAAGCCCGTATTTCCGGCACGGTCCCGTGGTGCAGCGGCCTAGCATACGTCCCTGTCAAGGACGAGATCGCCGGTTCGAATCCGGTCGGGACCGCAGCGTCTGACCTGCCGCAACAGGGAACAACAGAAACGATGGACACGC
>DATCQC010000055.1:0-2979 GCA_036569685.1 Candidatus Limnocylindria bacterium
CCTTGCTCGAGTTCATCCTCGTCACCGGTCACCGGCGGGAGCGGCGTCGCGGGCGCGATCTCGACCCTCGCCGTGGTCGCGCTGTTCCAGCCGTTGCGGCGCCGGATCCAAGGCGCCGTCGATCATCGCTTCTACCGCGCGAAGTACGACGCCGACCGGACCGTGGACGCGTTCGCAACGCGGCTGCGCGAGCAGGTCGACCTCGGCGAGCTGCGCGCCGATCTGCTCGCCGCGGTCGGGGAGACGCTGCGGCCGGCGAGCGCGAGCGTCTGGCTGCGCGGCCCCAAGCAGTGAGGGCTCGGATCGTCGGCTGGGCCGCGGTGGCGCTGGGGCTCCTCGCGGTGGGGTCCGTGCTCGTCGTTCTCGCGTACGGCCTCACGCACGCGGCGACGGGCGCGAGCACGACGTGGGCGAACGAGCTGGCCTACCTCGCGTTCATGCTCGCGTTCTCGACGGTCGGCGCCCTCGTCGCCGCGAAGCGTCCAGGAAACCCCATCGGCTGGCTCCTCCTGGGCTCAGTGCTCTGCTATGCGATCGGAGGGGCGGGGGTCACGGTAGCCGGGCCGCCGCTCATCGCGTGGGCCGGCGCGTGGGCCTGGGGCGTCGGCGTGGGGCTCGCGGTCGTGACGCTGCTGCTGTTCCCGGACGGTCACCTTCCGTCCCGGCGGTGGAGACCCGTTCTCTGGGTCGCCGTCGTCGGGATCGTCGCGTTCGTCGTCGGGGCGGGATTCGGCGCTCCGACCATCGGTGACAGCGATGTCCCGAACCCGTTCGCGGTGCAGGGGTCGCTGGGGGAAGCCCTTGGCGCTCTTCAGGAAGCATTCCCGCTCGTCATCGTGGCCGCCCTGCTCGCGTTGGTTTCCGTCGTGGCGCGCTTCCGTCGCTCCCGCGGGATCGAGCGCGAGCAGATCAAGTGGGTCCTGTACGCGGCGGCGTTGGTCGGAGTCGGCCTCGTGGCTCAGCTCCCGATCTTCATCGTCATGCCGCCCGACGACGCGGCGAACGCGAGCAATGCCGTCGCGACGAGCGCGTTCGCGTGCGTCCCCGTGGCCATCGGGATCGCCGTTCTTCGCTACCGCCTCTACGACATCGACGTCCTCATCCGTCGCACGCTCGTCTACGGCGCGACGACTGGGGCCATCGCCCTCGCGTTCTTCGGCGGCATCGTCCTGCTGCAAGCGGTCCTGCGGCCCGTCACCAGCGGATCGGAGCTGGCGGTCGCGATCTCCACCCTCGTTTCGTTCGCGCTGTTCCAGCCGCTGCGCGGACGTGTCCAGCGTGCCGTCGACCGCCGCTTCTATCGCGCGAAGTACGACGCCGAGCACACCGTCGACGCCTTCGCCGCGCGGCTGCGCGGCGACGTTGATCTCGACTCCCTCCGGGTCGAGCTGTTGGACGCCGTGGCCGATACCCTGCAGCCGGCGCACGCGAGCGTCTGGATCCGTTGAGTTAGGAGCTCGCCTCCAGCTGCGTCGCGTACTTCTCGAGCCCGGCGATCACGCCCTTGAGCGCGAGCCCTTCGCCCTCGAGGCGGCGCGCGAGGCCGGCCGCCTGCCGCAGGCGTTCCGCGATGAGCGTCCACGCGGCCTGACGGTGAGATAGCAGGTAGCCGCCGACGTAGAAGAGCTCGAACGTCGGCCCCGCGGTGCGGTCCGGTGCGCTCGGGCCGAACGGCAACGTCGTGAGGAGCTGCCCGAGCGGCTTGATCGCGGCGAACATCAGCCCGACGCCGACGTTCTCAAGCTTCGCCAGCTGCGCTGGTGTCTCGTCGGTGTGGGCGAAGAACCGCGTCAGCGCGAGCAGCACGATCTCGTTCACGACGTTGAACAGATCGGCGACGCGTTTCGTTCGCGGCTCGTCGATGAGCGGGACCGCGTCGCCGTACCGATGCGGCCGGACGTGACCGGGAAGCACCGGACGCGCCGGCTCGAACGCGGGATCGGCCGCCCGCAACGCGAGGTACTCGTCGTAGATCCCGAGGAACTTTCCGAAGTGCGCCTCGCGCCAGTCGCCCGTTGCGCCCTCGCCCTGCTCCACGATCACATCGATGGCCCGATGCGCCGAGTCGAGGTCCGTGACCGCGACGAGCCCGTCCCAATGCATGACATCGGGGCTTGTCTGGGCGGGCGGAGGGCCGATGAACAGCCGGTCCGCGCCGAGCGTCCCGGTGAGCCAGGCGAAGCCGATGTCGATCGCGCGATAGAGATGGCCGACCGTCGAGAAACTCTGCGGCGCGGGCACGATGTCGTCGTCGGCCATGAAGGGACGGGCGCGCTCGACCGCCACCTGCGCGTCGCGGTCGTCGAGCGCGACGCCCTCGGGCCGCTCGAGGAACAGGAAGTGCCGGAGCGCCGGCTCACCGAACGGCACGAGCGCGATCTGCACCCCGGCTGGGAAATGCTTGGCCGCGGTCGGGAGATTCGGGCGGCTGAGGTGCGGCGCCGCGCCGATCGCGGTGAGCAGGTTCTGCACGAGCGTGAGGTGCAGCATCTCCTGCTTGGCCACGGTGAGGATGGTCGTCCGCCAGCGGTCCACGGCCTCGAGCTGGGCCGGCGTGAGCCCCTCCTCGAGCCGCTGCTTCATCGTGAACGCGGCGAACAGGTACTCGCAGAGGATCGTGTGCTCGAGCTCGGCCGCCTCGCGGAGCAGGTAGATGAGCTGCTCGCGGTGCTCGACGACGATCGGCGGCTCCGCCTCGGCCGGGACGTCGCGGATCGAGCTGGTCACCCTGAGGGTCTACCGCCGGGCCGTCCGGAAACCGTTACGGATCGGCCTGCTAGCCCGTAACGCTTTCCGGACGGTTCGACGCGCAGACTTCGCGCTGAAGGAATGAGGGTGCATCGCGCGCGGCCTGCCGCGATCGGTCTCGCGACCGCGACCCTCGCGGTGGCGGCGGCGGGGCTCGCCGTGGGCGGCGGGACGCTCGGTGGCTTCAACGGCCTGGATCGATCGGCGTCGGCAGGCGATGCGTTCCAGCTC
>DATCQC010000056.1:0-1912 GCA_036569685.1 Candidatus Limnocylindria bacterium
TTCCCGCCGTACTTGAACTTCGCGCGGACATCGCTCGTTGGTGCCGACGATCCCGCGGATCGCCGCGAACTGCTTCCCGTAGTCGTTGCCGGGCTCGACCGGCGCGTGGCCGCCCTCCGGCTGAAAGTGCGCGAGCTGGGCGCGGAGGATCGCGGCGAGCTCCTCCGGATCGTCGACGTTCCGGGTGCGCACCACGGCCTGGACCGCGGCGTAATACGACGTCGGCACGCCGTACTCGACCGGCTTCCCCTGCTCCGCGTTCCATTCGGTCGGGATGTACGTGTAGTCGCCGTAGACGGACACAAGCGCGAGCGGATTCTCTGCGAGCGCCTCCCACACCGGGTTCGGCACAGCGAGGTGCAGGCGGATCGTTCGCTCGCCGTCGTAGATGAAATGGGTCGGCACGACGATCGGGACGTCGCGGCCGCGACCGCTCGCGATGAGCTCGCCGAAGTCGCGCGACGCGAGGAAGCCGCGCCACTCGTCCTCGGAGATCGCGGCGTCGTGCTTCTTGATCAGCATCGCTCCGAGCCTAGCGCCCTCGATCGCTCAGCTCGTGGGCTGCGTACACCCGTCCCGAGTGATCTCTACGGAGTAGGCGTACGAGCCGATCAGTGGCACCGCTCGCGTGCCGAGCTTCGCAGTGACCCTGCCGGTCGGATCGATGTAGCAGCGCACCGCAAAGTCGCCCTCGGTCCGGTCGGGACCCGGTCCTTGCCAAGTCATCTCGTGCAGCCGCTGGTCGTAATACGCGCGGATCTCGTCTGCCGAATGCCCCGTCACGTATGTCTCGATGATCCGGCGGTCCTCGTGCACCGTGGCGACGGCAATCGCATCTGGGAACCGGCCGAGCGCGAGAAAGCTGCGGTCCATGAGCTCGCGTTGCTGGGTGCCCTGGATCGAGCCGACGACCACGAGCGATACGATCGCGATCATGAGCAGCCCAAGCGCGACATACCGCTTGCGCACCTGCATGTTCTCCATGATGCACCGGGGGTGACCACCCGGATCGCGTCGGTCAACGTCGGGCGGCCGCGAGAGATCAAGACCGGTGACACGGTCGTGCGGACGAGCATCTGGAAGGAGCCGGTCGAGGTGCGCGTCGCCGTCCGCGGCATGAATCTCGCGGGCGACGACCAATCCGATCGGCGCGTCCACGGTGGCGACCGCAAGGCCGTGTACGCCTACGCGCGCGAGGATCTCGACTGGTGGGGCGAGCAGCTCGGTCGGCCGCTGCGCTCGGGGACATTCGGCGAGAACCTCACGACCGAGGGTCTCGACGTGAGCGGCGCGCGCGTCGGGGAGCGGTGGCGGGTCGGGACCGCGCTGCTCGAGGTGACCCAGCCGCGGCTCCCCTGCTACAAGCTCGAGCTGCGCATGGACCGGACCGGATTCATCGACGAGTTCATCGACGGCGGCCGTCCGGGCGCGTACCTGCGGATCATCGAGGAGGGCGAGGTCGGCATGGGCGACGGCGTGCGGGTGGTGTCCCGCCCTGACGGCGCGCCGTCGATGGCCGAGGTCATGCGCCGGAAGACGAAGCGCTCGGAGTAGCGAGCCGGATCGCCCGCGCGCCCTTGGGCGCGGCCGTGCGGTCCGGATGGAACAGCGACGCGAGCAATTCGACCCCGTCGACGACCCGCGGACCCGGCCGGCTGAAGTAGGCGTTCCCGTCGACCGCGAACACCCGGCCGTCACGGACGGCGCGCAGTTGCTCCCACGCCGGATCAGCGGCGAGCCGGCGTGACTCGGCCACCGCGCGCTCGGCGTCGAAACCGCACGGCATCAGCACGACCATGTCCGGATCGGCCGTCGCCACGTCCGCAAGCGTCAGCTCGTGCGAGCGCTTGCCAGCCTCGCCGAGGACATCGTGACCGCCGGCAAGTGCGACCTGCTCGGGCACCCAATGCCC